>JBKPNY010000092.1:0-49076 GCA_046732835.1 Gemmatimonadota bacterium
ATCCCGCACAGTCGCTGTCAGGATGTCTCCGCTCTCCGAATCAGAGATGCGCGATTTTCTCTCGGACGAGACCGTTGAAGAAACACTGGACTCTTCGAGCTCGCGCACAGTCAACGAGCGACTCCAACTTGCGAACGGAGCACCGGGATCACTTCTCGGAGATGACGCACGCGGTCGCGCAATGACGGCAGCTCGAAAGCTTCTCGATGCAGCGGTTTCCAATCAGGCATCGGCCAGACATGCAGCTGCTCTGGCCGTTGGCTCGTCGGGCGCGCGCGGCGCATTTACCGATGTGCTCGACTCCCTTGTCATCGTACTCGGCGAGCGAATGCGAGCTGCACTTCATGATGGCAATGAGCGTCGCGCGCTCGCGGTGTCGCGGGTTGCCGAAAAAGTTGGCGAAGCGAGAATTCTTGCTACAAGCAACGTGAATCCGCAGTTGATAACTGCGAACCTTCTTCGCGAGATCTCAGTCGCATTCCGATGACACGTCTAACTCATACCGATGACACCGGTCGTGCGCGAATGGTCGACGTCAGCTCGAAGAACGAGTCAGCTCGATCTGCAGTAGCGACCGGAACAATCCGCATGTCGCCGTCGACACTCGACGCAATCAGAAACAATTCGCTCAAGAAAGGCGATGTTCTCAGTGTGGCACGGATCGCCGCGATCATGGCGGCGAAAAAAACATCGGACACAATTCCGCTGTGTCACCCCATCGCGCTCACCGACATTCAGGTTGAATTCGCCCTCGACGATTCACTTCCGGGCGTTCGTGTCCAGACTGTTGCGCGCACAGTCGACAAGACAGGCGTCGAAATGGAAGCACTGAACGCAGTTGCTGTCGCGCTCCTTACGATTTACGACATGGCGAAGGCGATCGACCGCGGAATGTCGATCACCTCGATAGCCCTCATTGAAAAATCCGGAGGAGTCTCCGGAACCTGGAAGCGAGTCGAGCCTTAGATCCTCCTCGGCTCCTCCAGCATTGCCGACGCTTCATTTATGTGGCTGATGTAATCGCGAACTGATTCATCAGCGCGCCGCGCCGGCAGGACGAATGCAGGATCCTGCGGATCGGTCGACGTCGGCGAATTCACAAAAAGATCGCCGCCCCGATTTTCGACTGCCCGCTCGAATCGTTCGACTGCACTCAGAAGATCCGCCAGCTCCGCAGGATCTTCGTCCGAGCTTACCTCGACTCCCTTTTGAAAAAGCCGTCCGGTGATCTCCACCGCTGCTCCCGCAATTTCTTCGCGGCGATGAGGGTCGAGGATGTCGTTGATCTGTTCAGGTCTGTCCGATGATGAGTGCATTGCTTCTCCCGATGGTTGCGTACTCATCTTGCAGACGCGACTCGCGTGCCGCTAGTTAAGGGCCATCAACGAATGCTGAATGCTGACACCTGGAGAAGCCAGTGCCCCCACATTGTCGAGCAGTTTTTTTTGCGATTGCGATCGCTTCCCCTTCCATCTCAACCGCGCAGCTGCCCACATCGACTGCGCCTTATGACACCGCCGTATTCTCCGCACTCAAGTGGCGTGAAATAGGCCCATTTCGCGGAGGACGTTCTGACGCCGTCGCGGGCTCGAGCGGTCGGCCGTGGGAGTACTATTTCGGAACTACCGGCGGCGGAGTCTTCAAGACAACCGACGGCGGAATGACCTGGGCACCGACCACCGACAAGTATTTCGGCGGCTCGATTGGCGCGATTGCAGTTGCAGAATCGAATCCCGACATCGTCTACGTTGGAACCGGTGAAGAGGACATTCGCGGAAATGTCACGCACGGTGACGGAGTCTGGAAATCAACTGACGCCGGAAAAACCTGGACGTACGTAGGACTCGGCGACTCGCGGCAGATCGGACGAATTCGCGTTCATCCGAAAAATCCTGACGTGGTTTATGTCGCAGCACTCGGACACA
Organism: Gemmatimonadota bacterium; assembly: GCA_046732835.1. Classification (GTDB taxonomy): domain Bacteria; phylum Gemmatimonadota; class Gemmatimonadetes; order Gemmatimonadales; family Gemmatimonadaceae; genus UBA4720. Next base: position 1,926 of record JBKPNY010000092.1, read on the forward strand.
CTTGGGGGCCGAACACCGAGCGCGGTGTTTTCAAATCGGAGAATGGCGGGAAGAGCTGGCGCCGAGTTCTGTTTCAGAGCGACAGCGCCGGTGCAGTCGATCTCGCTATGGACGCAAATGATCCGAACACACTCTACGCCGCATTCTGGCATGCCTACAGGCAGCCATGGAAGCTCGTGTCAGGAGGATCAGGCAGCGGGCTCTTCAAGTCCACCGACGGCGGCGAGACATGGAAGAACATCACGCAGAACCCCGGCTTGCCAGGCGGCGTGCTTGGAAAGATTGGTGTGACTGTATCGCCTGCAAATTCGAAGCGTGTATGGGCTTTGATAGAAGCTGATTCAGGCGGCGTTTTCCGCTCCGATGACGGCGGCGCTACATGGACCAGGACCAACAGTGAGAGGAATCTGCGCCAGCGCGCATGGTACTACACGCGGATCTATGCCGATCCGAAAGACACCAACACCGTGTATGCGTTGAACACCGGCATGTATCGCTCGACGAATGGCGGAAAAACTTTCCGCTCGATTCAGGTTCCTCACGGCGACAATCACGATCTCTGGATCTCTCCGCTCGACAACAATCGCATGATCAACGCGAACGACGGCGGTGCGAACGTTTCGTTCAACAACGGCAGAACATGGACTGAGCAGGACCAGGCGACGGCGCAGTTCTATCACGTGGTAACCACAAATCATTTTCCATATCGCGTGTGCGGAGCTCAGCAGGACAATTCCACTTTGTGCGGGCCGAGCCGGTCAGCAGGTGGAATCGGCATCGAGCAGTGGTATGACGTAGGCGGAGGAGAGAGCGGTTACATCGCCGTTCGTCCCGACGATCCCGAGATCATTTACGCCGGATCATACGGAGGACTTCTCACTCGTCACGATCAGCGCACCGGTTTCGAGCGCAATGTGAATCCGTGGCCGGACAATCCGATGGGGCATGATGCGGCTGATGCGAAATATCGCTTTCAGTGGACATTCCCGATCGTAATCTCACCGCACGATCCGAAAACACTTTACGTTGGCAGCAGCGTGATTTTCCGCTCGCGCAACGATGGTCAGTCATTCGAGCCAATCAGTCCGGACCTGACGCGACATGATCCAATGACACTCGGTCCGTCAGGCGGACCGATCACCAAGGATCAAACTTCAGTCGAGTACTATGCGACGGTGTTCACAATCGCGGAGTCGCCGGTCACTGCTGGAGTGATCTGGGCAGGATCGGATGACGGACTCGTACACGTCACGCGTGACAACGGGAAAACGTGGAAGAACGTGACTCCGCCGAATATTCCTGCGTGGAGTCGCATCTCGATGATCGAAGCGTCGAACTTCTCCGCGGGAACTGCGTACGTCGCCTCGAATCATTATCAGATGGACGATCTCAAACCGTACATCTACAGAACGACTGATTACGGCGCGTCATGGAAGCTCATCGTTAACGGCATTCCTGCCGATGAGTTCACGCGCGTTGTGCGTGAAGATCCAGTGAGAAAGGGTCTCCTTTACGCAGGAACAGAAAAAGGTGCGTGGGTGAGCTTCAATGATGGAGAGAGCTGGCAGACGCTTCGCCGAAATCTTCCCATCGTGCCGATTCACGATCTCGCAGTGAAGGAAGGAGATCTCGTTGCTGCGACACACGGAAGATCGTTCTGGATTCTCGACGATCTCTCAGCGCTTCGTCAGATGAGCCCGACGATCACGTCGACTGCGTCGCATCTCTTCAAGCCGCGCGATGTGTATCGTGCAAACTTCGGCGGCGGCGGGGGAAATGGCGCATCAGGTGATCATCCAACCGGATCGAATCCGCCCGCAGGGGCGATCGTGTACTACTGGCTCAAGCAGCCGAACCAGCTCGTGACTATGGAATTCCTTGATCCTGCCGGCAAAGTGATTCGCACCTTCACGAGTGCTCAGGATCCTCAGGCAGCGCGCGATTCACTTCGTCAGGCTGCGCGTACCGACAGCCTGACGAAAGCGGGTGCACGTCCTGATTCATCGCAGCGAAGCGAAGCTCGCGGCGAAGAGACCGCCGAAGACGGTCCGCGCCGTACGCCCGCGCCACCACGAGTTTCCAATAAGGCGGGGTTGAATACTTTTTCCTGGAACCTTCGCTACCCCGATGCTTCCACTTTCCAGAACATGATTCTGTGGGCCGGTGGAACTCAGGGTCCAGTTGCCGTGCCCGCTACCTACACGGTTCGAATGAAAGTGAATGGCGTCACTCAATCGCAGCCGCTCAAAGTCGTAAAGGACCCGCGCTCGAAAGCAACTCAGGCAGATCTAGAGCAGCAGTTTGCCTTCCTCATCAAGGTGCGCGACGAAACGAGCAAAGCGAATGACGCAATCAAGCTCGTTCGCAACATCCGGTCACAGATTGCTGATCGAACTGCCAAACTGCCGGAAGCGAAGCGAGAGAGCTTCCGTACAGCTTCTAACGGAATGATGACCGTTCTGACGCAGTCTGAAGAAAAGATCTATCAGACGAAAAACCGGTCAGGTCAGGATCCGCTGAACTATCCAATCAGGCTGAACAACAAGATCGCGGCACTCGCGGGCGTCGCCGCCAGCGCCGACGCTCGGCCAACAGATCAGACTATTGAAGTGTACAGCGTGCTGTCGCGACAGCTCGAGGGAGAAATCGCTCGAATTCGTTCAGCGCTTTCTCAATCATTGCCCGCTTTGAACCGAGAGCTGGCGGCGTCGAACGTTGCCTCGATTGTGGAGAGCACTGACGAGACTCCGGACCGATAGGATCGAATCCTGAATTCTGAATGCTGACAACTGGAATACTGAATGCTGAATCCTGACTAGCTGCGCTTTCGGTCAGAATTCAGCATTCAGTATTCTGCTTACTTGATCACCTTATCGAACCGCACAGGATTCTGCACGGTATAGGAGAAGTGCCACCACTCCTTCTCGTAGTTCACGAATCCCTGACGCTCCATCACTTTCTTCAGCAGCTCCCGATTTTTCCTGATCACTCCGTATGAGTTCTTCGTGTGCGCCGCCACGGAAAACATGTCGAACGGAGTTCCCATCGAGATCTCGGCCCTTGTTGCAAGGTTGATCAGAGTTAGATCGACAGCGACGCCGAGGTTGTGTCGCGAGCGCGATGCGATGTAGCCGTCACGCAGCAGATCCGGACGATTTACCTTCTGGGTCCATGCGACCATTGCCTCGCTGGCGCGGACGGGACGATACGCATCGAAGATCTTGAGTCCCATTCCCTGCAGCTTCAGATCCTCCTGCACCACGGCAAGCGCTGAAACGGCCTCTGCTCTGAGGTATGCACGATTCCCTTCATATCCGGGCAGCGGTGCGCCGGTGAAGTTGTTCGGCGTCGCATACCGAAGATCGACGACAATCGACGTGTCGACTTTCTGAACATCCACCATGAGCGAATCGAATGCGTCATCATTCGCGGTTGGCAGCTCGGGAGTGTTGACTGGCTCGGGCGGCTTTCGCTGTAGAATGCTGCATCCGCCGAGACAGAGAGCGAGCAGCCCGATACGGAGGAATCGGTAAGGCATCGAAGGAAAATACGACGACGAGAGGCCGCGTCTATATTCCCCGCTCATTCCGGTACCCGGCACCGCCTTTCTGGTTTTTCCGGTACCCGGTACCGCTTTTCTGGTTCTCTAATGCACATAGATCCGATCGAGACTATTGCTGCTGTTTTTGGCGTCATCAGTGTTTTCCTGAGCGTCAGGCAGAATATCTGGAGCTGGCCCACGGCCATCGTGAACACGGGCATGTACATCTTCGTGTTCTTCGCGGCCAAGCTGTACGCCGACACCGGTCTTCAGGTGATCTACGTGATCCTGAACGCGTACGGCTGGTACCACTGGCTGTACGGAGGAAAGAATCGTACCGAGCTTCCCGTATCGAAGACATCGGGCCGGCTTGGAATCCTGCTCGTAGGTATCGGCATTGCTGGATCTGGCATAATTGGAACCGTGCTGGCGCGAACTACTGACGCCGCCCTGCCTTACATGGACGCAATGACTACCAGCACGAGCCTCGTCGCTCAGTGGATGATGACGCGAAAACTGCTGGAGAACTGGATTATCTGGGTGGCCGTCGATGTGGTCTACATCGGCATGTACATCTACAAGTCGCTCTACCTGACCGCTGCACTGTACCTCGTTTTCCTGATTCTCTCCGCTATGGGCTATTTCCAGTGGAAAGCATCGCTCGCTTCACGGCAGTCAGGCGCTGAATCGCTGCAATTCCAGCAATAGGCCCCAGTGCAAGAAGTGCGAATGCCCATTGCCATCCCATTCGGGCAGCGATCACACTTACGAGCTGGATCGTGACCATCGTCAGCAGAAAACCGAGGGATGTCTGCACGGTCAATGCTGTTCCAACAGCGTGTCCCGGCACCGACTCAGTGACGAGCGCGCTGAACTGAGCGCTGTCGGCGACGACAAAGAATCCCCATACGAGAGCGAGTGGTGCAAGAAGCCAGATCGACTTGCCGAACAAGAGTCCGATGATCAGGCAGCAGGCTCCGCTGGCAATGAGGGATATTGTCACCAGTCGCTCGCGAGATCGCTTGTCGGCGTAGAGTCCGCCCCAGACGCATCCAGCTCCGCCTACCGCAATTACCAGGAACGCGGTGAGTGAAACCATTCCTGCGGATTCATGGCTCGCGGTCGATGCAGCAGCACTTGCAGCGAGAAATGCGGGAATCCACGTCCAGAATGCGTAGAGCTCCCACATGTGCCCGAGGTATCCGCCGGTTGCCAGTCGCCATTCCTTGACGCTGACGACTGTTCCGACAAGTCCCCACGAGAACGGTCGCGGTGCAAACGGAAAAGGACCTTCGTGAAATCCCACCAATACAGTCAACCCTGCGATCAGCGCGCCCACTGACGCAGTCAGAATCACGGCAGCTACGCCGACGTCCGGAATGGCGTGAACGAGATATGGCGTCGCTTTGCCTACGGTCAGTGCACCAACAATCGTTCCGATCGCCAGTCCTCGCTGCGACTTGAACCATGTCGAGATCATCTTCATCGCGGGCGGATACACACCTGCGAGACAGAATCCCGTGAGGAATCGCAACGTCAGCGCAATCGCATACGAAGGCGCAACGAGTATCGCGGCGTTTACAAGAGCGCCCGCGAATGCAGACGCTGCGAACAATCGCTTCGACGGAAAAACGTCAGCGAGATTGAGCATTGCTGACACCGCGGTTCCGGCAACAAATCCGAGCTGAACGATCGTGGTGAGCCAACCGGTCTGGTTGGCGCTCAGTGACCAGCGTTCACCAAGCGGGCCTGACACAGCACTCGCCCCGAACCACAGCGACATCCCAAGCAGCTCGGCAACGGATAGCAAAGCGAGCGTGCGCCATCTCAGCGGGTGATTGTCATCACACATCCGCAGAAACTACCGAATTTGCGCTCGTCTCTGCTATCTCTCGCGTGGCGACACTGCAAGGCGTCGGCCTCTGCTGACTCGCTGTAATAAAAAAAGAACGCGCTCCGAAGAACGCGTCCTGATTTGACCAGCCACGAGACAAGCGAACGTCAGTCGATGTCGGCGACCGGCCAGAAAAAGAAATAGCGCCCCAGTAACTCACAGGGCGCCACTTATGACGATCCTACACTCCGCAAGGTCACTGGGTTCCGCGCCGGCTCGTGAAAACAATCCCGAGTGACTCCATGTCCCGCTTGAATGATGGGTCCGAAGGATCGATCGCCGGCCATTTCCTGAGATCATCCGGCGCGATAACCGCGAACATGTTTCCCATTGCGCCTTTTGGCACAACCTCGCGCAGCGGGCTGTTGTATTCCGCTACCACGCGGTATCGGTGGCCTTCCCTGAGCTTGAGTGCGTTGAACGCGTAGAATTTCCGCGCCATCGATACGATTCTGCCGCCGTTGTCGAGCGTCGCCGGCAGCCGAACCAGCACCGCGCCCGTCTCGGCATCCTCGAGCCGCATCGCAACTCCGTAGTCGTGAAGGTGCCCGCCAATGCCGAGAATGCGGCCTCCGACCGGTGGCGTGAACTCGAACGACTTCATCGACTTGCCAGGAGTCAGGTCAAATGTGTTCGTGCCTCCGACTTCGTTGTTCACGTCTAGCCACACGGGAAGCACAGCAATGAGCTGGCGGGAAACCGATGCGGGCACCCATGTCATGATGACGTGCACGCTCACGCCCTTGAGCTCGCGACCTGTGTCGTTGTTCCAGGCCACGTAGTATCCAATGCGCTGCCCTTTTTCGAGCGGAACCGCGAGCTGGCCAGGAAGCAGAACTGCCTCGGTCTCTTTTCCTATTCCGAACAGGCGTTCGGACGAAGGATAAATGAACTGGCGGCGGTCCAGGTTAACGCCGGTCACATGGTGCAGCAAAGTTGTCGGAAGCACCTTGCCCTTTGCATCACGAACTTCGACACGAAATCCTTTCGCGTATCCGTCGACGGGCCATTCGAACTGATACAGCGTTCGCACGCCTTCGTCGTGTCCCATCTGCATGGAGCTGTGGTTCATCATCGCGTGATGATCCATGGGCGGGACGTTGAACGGAGAGACAACAAAGGAAACTTCGTGCGTGTCCCTGTTCACACGCGTCGACGTCTGCTGCGCATGGAGATTCGCAGGCGTTGAAATCGCGATAGCCAGTATTGACGGCAACAGCGATAACTTTCCGAGCGGCATACGGATCCTCTTCGTTCAAGACGGCAGGATTGTAGGCCGTCTTTTTGTTACACGGGATACGTATTGCTACGTAGCATCGTTTCCCGATCTGCGCCAGATTTTTTTGCGGGAACCAGGTCTGGATCCTGGCTGGAACGGAGAAATGACCCGGGCGGGTCTCGAACCCGCGACCTACGGATTAAAAGTCCGTTGCTCTACCAGCTGAGCTACCGGGTCGCACTGCAGGTTCTAACTTAAATGGTCGGTGTCACTTTCGCGCACCTTAACCCGTATTGAAGGATGTCGAACCCAAACAACCTCCCAATGACGACTTCCAGCACCGGTTCATCGAAGAAAACCGAAGAGCACAAAGTCTCCGGCGGCGAGCTTCTCGACAAAGTGAAGCAGATCGTTCGCGACGGAAACGCGCGCAAGATCACCATCAAGAGCGAAGCAGGAAAAGTTCTGATGGAGGTGCCCCTCACAATAGGCGTGGTCGGTGTGGTCCTCGCACCCGTCTGGATCGCCATCGGGACCATTGCCGCACTTGCCGGCCGCTATACGATCGTCGTAGAAAAACGCACCTGACGGCCATACGAAACTTTTACACTGCCCCCCGGAATCACAGTGGGATTTCGGGGGGTATTAATGGATATTGAAGTCTTCCTGCAGCCGTATTTTCCCGGCGCCCCCAAATATCCGTCATCATGCATTTAAAAGCTCTTTCAGTCGTTGCAGCGCTTTCGCTTGCGATGCCCGTAATCGCGCAGCAGACAGCGACCACCACAGCCGCTCCGAATCTGTCGACGCGACTTCCGATCGACCCCAAGCTGCGCATCGGAAAGCTTCCGAACGGACTCCAGTACTACATCCGCCAGAACACCCGGCCGGAAAAGCGCGCTGAGCTTCGGCTAGTTGTCAATGCGGGCTCCGTCCTCGAGCCGGCAGACAAGCTGGGTCTCGCTCACTTCCTCGAGCACACTGCGTTCAACGGAACGCAGCACTTCGCCAAGAACGATCTCGTCAAATACCTCGAGTCAATCGGTGTGCGTTTCGGCGCAGACCTCAACGCGTACACGAGCTTCGACGAAACCGTATACATCCTGCCGATTCCGACCGATACCGCGCGAATCGTCGACCAGGCATTCACGATTCTCGAGGACTGGGCGCACGGACAGACGTTCGATCCGACTGAAGTCGCGAACGAGCGCGGAGTGGTTCGCGAAGAGTGGCGCGGAAGAAAAGGCGCGGGCGACCGCATGCTGCAGCAGTGGCTCCCGGTTGCATTCAAGGGCTCACGCTATGCTGAGCGTCTGCCAATCGGTACCGAAGCGAGCATCATGAGTGCGACGCCGGAAAAACTGAAGTCGTTCTATCAGACCTGGTATCGCCCGGATCTCATGGCAGTCATCGCCGTTGGAGATTTCGATCCCAACGTGATCGAAGCGAAGATCAAGCAGCATTTCTCGGGTCTCAGGAATCCCGCTAACGAACAGAAGCGCACTCTGTACGATGTGCCGACAAATACTGAGCCCCTCGTTGCAATCGCAAGCGACAAGGAAGCAACGAGCTCGAGTGTGAATCTCATCTACAAGCTCGATGCTGACAGCGTCAACACCGTCGCCGACTATCGCAAGCTGCTGATGGAGCGGCTCTATCTCTCCATGCTCAACAGCCGCTTCGCAGAAATCTCCGAGAAGCCCGATGCTCCGTTCCTCGCAGCTGGTGCATCGAAGGATGCGTTCTTCGCTCGCACAACAGAAGCTTTTACACTTGCAGCAAACGTGAAAGACGGCGGAATCGAGAAAGCGGCAGAAGCTCTTCTTACCGAAGCACGCCGCGTCGATCAGTTCGGATTCCTTCAATCAGAGTTGGATCGTCAGAAGACCAACACTCTCCGCTCGTACGAGAGAGCATTCGCTGAGCGCGACAAGACTCAGTCGGAGTCATACGTCGAGGAATACATCGGCAATTATCTGCAGGGTGAATCGATTCCCGGAATCGAGTACGAGTACAAGATCACGCAGGAGCTTCTGCCGACGATCACACTTGCCGACATCAACGCCCTCGCGAAAAGCTGGATCACCGACGAGAACCGCGTGATCATCGCGCAGTCGCCGCTCAAGGATGGAGTCGCTCAGCCGACTAAGGCGGGAATTCTCGCAGCATTCGACAAAGCGTCGAAGGCAACACTCGCTGCATGGACGGAGACAGTCTCGTCAGACAATCTCATCGAAAAGGCTCCTGCTGCAGGGAAGATCGTTTCCTCAAAGCCGCTTGCCAGCATCGGTGCTGTTGAATGGAAGCTGTCGAACGGCGCACGGGTGATCATCAAGCCGACTGACTTCAAGGCTGATGAAGTTCTTTTCTCCGCATACAGCCCAGGGGGAACATCCCTCGCGAGCGATGCCGACTTCATGTCAGCCGCGCTTGCCTCACAGATCATGCAGCTCGGCGGACTCGGAAGCTTCAACCGCATCGACCTCGGCAAGAGGCTCGCGGGTAAGGCTGCCGGTGTTGCTCCGACTATTAGTGAAACCACCGAAGGACTTAACGGTCGCAGCTCGCCCAAGGACATCGAGACGATGTTCCAGCTTGCGTACCTCACGTTTACCGCACCGCGACTGGATACCGTGGTATTCGCGACTTACCGAGGACAGGCAGCTCAGTTTCTGGCGAACAAAGGATTGTCGCCCGACGCTGTATTCGCTGACACCATTCAGGTCACGATGGGACAGCATGCTTTCCGCGCGCGGCCGCTCACGCAGCAGGTCTTCGATGAAGTGAACGCGCAGAAAGCACTCGCGTTCTACAAGGATCGCTTTGCGAACGCCAGCGATTTCACGTTCCTGCTTGTGGGCAACGTCGACACTGTCGCGATCAAACCAATGGTCGAGACATATCTCGCATCGCTGCCGAATACGGGGAGAGTCGAGAAAGCGAAGGATGTTGGAATGACGAATCCAAAAGGATTTGTCGAGCGAATCGTGCATAAGGGAACTGAGCCAAAGGCATCGACGCAGCTGATCTTCACCGGCACGTGCAGCTACACGCCGCAGGATCGCTTCGTGCTTCGCGCACTCACAACGCTGATGCAGACGCGGCTGAACGAGTCACTCCGCGAGCGACTTGGCGGAACGTACAGCCCGAACGTTTCTGGAGGCTGCACGCGTGAGCCCCGGCCGGAATACGCCGTGTCGATCAGGTTTGGGTCGTCGCCGGAGAATGCAGACGTGCTTTCGAAAGCAACTCTCGCGCTGATCGATTCGCTGAAAGCGCAGCCGGTTCCTCAGGCTGACGTCGACAAGGTGAAGGAGGAGATTCTCCGCTCACGCGAAGTCGAAGTGAAAACCAACGCTTACTGGATCGGCAACATCGCTGCGCGCGATCAGGCCGGCGAAGATCTTGGCGGACTTGGACCGGCTTACGATGAAATGGTGAAGAAGCTCACTCCGGCGATGATTCAGGCAGCGGCGAAGAAGTACTTCGACGTGAATTACGCCCGCTTCGTGTTGTTGCCCGAAACCACTAAGTAACCTGCTCGCAGATGGAGGGGCCATCGGACAAGATGCGCCCCTCCGCCCCAATATTGCGCCAGCTCCGCCTCGACCGGAGCGACCGGGTCGCCACCGTGCTTCTTGGCGTATGCAGCGGTCGCTGACCAGGTGCGCATGTATCCGGCGAGCTCAGGCAGAGTCCACTCGCGCTCCATTGTAAACGTGGGCGTTTCGATCTCGCGAAATGGAAACGAAATTGTTCGCAGTCCTGCGAGAATGAGATCACGCTCGGGCCGCCAGTATTTCTCGATCGTGCCGCGGTTGTAGTCGTACACGATCTTGTCGAGCGTCGGATCATCGATGACCGGATCACCGTAGCCCCACACAACGATCACTCCGTGCGGTTTGAGAACCCGATTCACCTCTCGATAAAACGATTCGTGATCGAACCAGTGAATCGCTTGAGCGACTGTCACTGCATCGACTGACGAGTCCGCCAGGCCGCTTTCCGATGCACCTGCAACGCGATACTCGATCGAGGGATGCGGCTCCGCCATTGCAATCTGCTTTTCGCTGGCATCAGTTGCGATGACATGATCGAAGACATTTGCCAGACCAACGGCAGCCTGACCACTTCCTGTCGCACAATCCCAGACAACTTCATGCTCAGCTGAGATCTCACCTATCCAGCTGAAAACCTCGCGCGGATAAGTCGGGCGAAACTGGGAGTACAGCACCGCGCGATCAGAAAAGTGATCCTTGAATTCCACGCCTCAATATGCTGATGCGGTACGGGTGATGCTGCACATCACCGTGGCTAAAAGGAGGAAACCATGCCACGCGGCGACAAATCCAAATACACAGACAAGGAAAAACGGCAGGCCGAACATATCGAGGAAGGCTACGAGTCACATGGTGTTTCGCACGACGAAGCCGAGAGGCGGGCCTGGGCGACCGTCAACAAAGTTCACGGCGGCGGTGAGAAGCCGGGCGGTGGCGGCTACGGAAAGCCTGAGAATCATGAGCCGATGAGAAAGGGCGGACGCAACTCTCACAAGTAAACGGACGCCGGACGCCGGACACCGGACGCCAGACACCGGACACCGGACACCGGACACCGGAGACCGGAGACGGGCGACGGGCGACGGGCGACCGGCGACCGGCGACCGGCGACCGGCGACCGGCGACCAACCTACTTATCGAACCTTTCTCAATTCGATCGATCCATTCACTGTTTCCATCTCGATCTCCCGCCCGCCGCGACCGATAGTCCCTTCTGCGCGGCGCGGACCGAAACGTCCTGAGAGCTGCACCGGGTAATCGCTGGAGATCGATCCGTGAAGTGTGCCGAGTCTCACTCGTGCATCGAGTGATGCAGGTGTCTCGACTGTCACGTCACCGTTCACCGTCGAGAACCTCATGTCTCCATCGCCTCTGAGCTCGCTCATGCGAACGTTCACGCTTCCGTTCACGGTGGTCGCCTCGACAGGACCTGTGCGCGTCGAAACATCGACGCTGCCGTTGACTGTAGTTGCGCGAACTGGTCCGCCGACGTTCCTGACTTCGAGCCGGCCGTTGACTGTGGATGCGCGAACTTCTGACGAAAGATCTCCCACGCGCATCTCGCCATTCACGGTTCCTGCGCTCAATCGAACGCCATTAGGGACCTTCACCGTAAAACGAACTTTCACATAGCGTCGGTTGTCGTCATCGTCACGATCACGATCGCGCCGCTGATGAAGACCATCGTCATCGCACACGTCGTCACGCCACAGTGCGCAAATGCGAACGTCGCCACCCTGTTGAATGACCTGAAACGCGACGTCAGAAATTCTTCCGCGCGTTCCAACATCCTTCTCCGCGCGAACGTGCACCATGTTGTCGCTGCTCGGCTCGACAGTCACCGGACCATTGATCGATGAAAGACGAAACCAGTTTCCGCTCGCGACTCTTCCATCCCACGTCCACGTTTCCTGATTTCTGCCGAGGTCCTGTGCGCCGGCAACGGAAACCGTGACAAAAGTGAGCGTAGCGAACAGCGCTGCAGTGCGTTTCATGTGGGGTTACTCCCGGTTGTCTATGTTGGTGCCACGCTGAATTACGATGTTGCCGCTGAACGTCTCGAGCGTGATTCGCGCTCGCCCATCACCGATTCTGAACTGATATCTGCTTTCGTGGCCGGGTTGTCCGCGACCGGCTTCCATCGTCACAGGAAAGTCGCTGTCGACTGTCCCGCTGAATGTCTCCAGGCTCATGCTCGCGCTTGCGTTCGCGGGTATTCCCAGAGTCAGCCGGCCTGAGTGCGTTTTGAACGTGTAGTTCCCCATCGGGTCGATGGTTCCTGTGTATCCCACAGATCCACTGACTGTTTCGGCCCTCGCAGACTTGGTCTTCGCGCGCAGAATGCTGATGCGTCCGCTCACCGTTTCCGTTGCGATATCACCGTCTACATCCGCGATGGACACTCCTCCGCTCACCGATTCACCGCGAACGTTTCCATTCACTTTGCCGATATCCACATCGCCGGATACTGCTTCTGCGGAGACAGATCCCACTGCGTCGTTGATCGAAAGGTCGCCGCTCAATGCTTCGAGCTTCGCTTCCCCCTTCACACCGCGTACGCTCAAAGCGCCGGAGAAAGATTCAAGAATCACGTTCGTTCCAATCGGCACGGTCAGCTCGAGCTCTGCTCTTCCGCCGTGACCACGATCAGGCTCGAGACTGACTGAGATGCTCCCCATTCTGTCGCGAATATCGAGCTCGTCCTGCTCGGTAGTTCCACGGATGCGAACCTGTGACCCTGAAGTTCCAACCACGTTCACGTGTCCCGAATAAATCGAGACACTGACTGTTCCATTTTTTTCGATGGTCAGCGTCGTATCAATTCGCTGTGGCCGATCGAAACTCTGCGCCGACGCTGTCGATGCGAACAGCATCAACAGAGCACCAGGCGTTATCCATTTCATAAGCTTTCGTTCTTTCAACTGAAGTATCCTCACGATCTCGACGGCAGGAGAGCTACCGTTCTCAGAAGTTCAACTTTTTTCTGCAATGCGTTATCGAGCCGTTCCGTGAGGAATCCGCTCGCAGGATCGCGCTCGAGAGCTGCACGGGCCTGCTTAACCGCCGCATCGATGAGGGCCAGATTATCTTCGACGACCTTTATCGTCGAAGGGTCGAGCTGATTGCGCCGCTGCTTGAGCACGTCCTGCAGCTGCGCGATTTCGGGTGCAAGCGTCGCTTCAGCAGCGGTGCGTGTCTTGTTTGCAGCGAGTGCTGTGTTTCTGGACGCTGCCGGAGCAGATCCACCAACACTAGGACGTGCTTTCGGTGCCGGCTTTACTTCGCGCGCAGGAGGAGCTGTCGGTTCAGGTGTCGGCGTTTCCGGAGCGGGCGGTGCTGCTTCAAGCGTCGGAGCCGGCTTACTGTCAATCTCGTTGGGAACCGGAGCGAATACACTCGGGTTAGTCACGACTCTCTGTGGACGCTTCTTGGTAGCGACGTACGTGACGCTCGACGAGACAACAATCAAAGCTGCTGCTGCCAATCCAATTACCCGGCGGGAAAGATGAATTCCCTCACGGCGGTAACTGATCGGGACAACAGCTGGCTCGATACGCTGTTCGATTCCCTTCCACAAGTCGCGCGACGGCTCGAGAACCGGAAGAGCGGCTGCCGCTTCGGTGATTCCCGTCACATCGCGAATGAGACCCTGACAACGTGCGCAGCTGGAAGCGTGCGCCTCGACCATCGAGCGGCGTGCATTGTCCAGATCTCCCTCGAAGTATTCGAGTAAGAGCTCATCGCATTCCGCGCAGGTTAGATGTTTTTCAGTCATCGTGTCAGTGCCTCTCTCAAAAGGAGTCGCGCTCTGTGCAGCTGTGCCTTGCTTCCACCAGCAGTGATGCCACACATCTCCGCAATCTCCTCGTGCTTGTATCCTTCGATGTCGTGCAATATGAAAATCTGTTTTGCCCCCGGCGGTAATTCTTCAAGCGCCGCCATGATGTCCATCCTGTCCCCGTAACCCGGAGTGACTGATGCCTTCTGCAATGGCGTCTCGCCGGTCTCCGAATCGTCCTCCACCATCCTCTTCCTGTTTCGTGCTTCGTTCTTTCGATCAGTCAGCACGATGTTCACTGCTACTCTGTGAATCCACGTCGAGAACTGCGCATCTCCCCTGAACTGCGGAAGCTTTTCCCACGCCCTCACGAACACGTCCTGCGTCAGCTCCTCACCTCTCACTCTCGATCCACACATCCTGGTGCACAGCGAAAAAACACGATTTACATGCGTCCGGTACAACCGCTCGAACGCCCTTCGGTCGCCTCCGGCCGCGAGCATCACATCGGCCGTGTCGTCCTGCGATGCTGAAGAATTCGTCAGCATCGCTCGCTCATTGCGACGTTCGTCACGTGCTGTACTGACAGTCAGATAGTTTCCGAGGCTCTAAGGTTTGAACCTTACTTTCGCCGAATTGACAGCGGCCCATTCGTGGTAGTCGCCCGAATCGTGGGTCCGCCGGAGCCCAGGTCCGTAGCAATGTCCCGTGTAATGCGGCCGACCACCGTGATCGGGAAGCCAAGGCTCACCGGACCGTTTGTGGTTCCGGCCTCGAGCCGTGCGTTGTATCCATCGGGAACGCTGATCGTGAGTGGTCCGTTCGTGGTCCTGGCCTCGAGGCCGGATCCGTCCCAGCGCGATCCATCGAGCGAGATCGTGAGCGGCCCATTCGACGTGCGCGCACGCACCGATCCGCCAAGATCGCGAAGTGAAAGCGGCCCGTTCGACGTCTGAAGGTCCATGTCGCCCCGCACGTTCTCGACTGAGAGCGGACCATTTCGCGTTCCTACACGCAGATTCGATTTGCGCGGAACCATCGCGTAGATCGATGCCGACCAGTTTACGTCCTCATCGCTGCGTGGTCCCTCGACATAAACGTCCCCGCCCCGCACAACTGTGCGAATCTGGCTGGCAATGTCTTTCGCCGCGGACTGCGTTCTTGCACGCACCTGAATGCGTGTGCTGATCGCCATACTGTCGCGATCCCATCCGGTGACGATTACGCCGCCGTTCCGCAGTCCATCCATCGTGATGCTGGATCCGGGATTGCGAACGCCGGTTTTGCGGATCTCGCAGAACGATTCGCGCTCCCATCGGTCTCCGCGCTGATTGCGACAATCATCGAGCCAGTCGGAGTCGTCTCGCTGGGCCATCGCTTTCCCGGTCGGGACCAGGGCGAGTGCTACGATCAGCGCTCCAAAGAATGATCTGTTGTTCGGCATGGTGGTGGGTTCTGTGAAGTGTTGAATTGCCTGGTATGACAATCCGTTATGTCAGAACGTTTGAACGCCGAACCGGGATTCGGCTACTTCGTAACTTCGAGGGTGGCTACGTAGTCGGCGTCGACGATTTTCGTTCCTGATTTCGGCACAGGCTTGAGGTCGATCAGGCGAATGGTATATCCGCTGTAAGTCACATTCTTTGGATCCAGTGTGGTGTTCAGCGACGCGTCGATCGACGACGCATCCGTCGATGTAATCGACAGCCGCACCACCGCGTTCCCCGCCCACACGCATACAACGTCACTCGGGCAGCGCGAGTCTTCACTGACACTCTGGAACCGCACCGCGATGGGCGTTCCCTGCACTTTGGCTTCCTGACCCGACTTAAGGTCGAATTGCCTGTTGGGCTGGACCTGCTCGGATGGAATTACGCCGCTGCTCGCCCCAGGCTGTGCCGGAGTAGTGCACCCTGAAGCAAAGAGAGCCAGCACACAAGCGATTGTCAGTTTGCGCATCGTCCCCTCCGGATCAGATCAGCGAGCGAGAACATTCCTCAGTCGCGCGACCCCACTTCGTACACCATCGAGGTCATCCGCGGTCACAGTAATGTGGCCGAGTTTTCTTCTTGGCGCGGGAGTCTTCCCATACATATGCACGTGGACGTCCTGGAGTTCCCTCAACCGCTCAACATCGGGTTCCATGCCGATCACATTGACCATTCCTGCAGCGCCCCCCATGTCGGTCGATCCAAGCGGAAGTCCAACGATAGCGCGCAGGTGATTCTCGAACTGACTGGTATCCGCGCCCTCTATTGTCCAGTGGCCAGTGTTGTGAACGCGCGGGGCCATTTCGTTTGCAACCAGGCCTTCTGCTGTCTCGAAAAACTCAATCGCGAGAACTCCGATGTAATCGAGGTGCTCCAACACTGCCTTCGCATACTCTTCGGCTTTGGCCTGAGTTTCCTGCGACACACCTGGAGCAGGAGCAAGAGAGAAACGAAGTATTCCTTCACTGTGATGATTCTCCACCAGCGGATAAAACGCGAGCTCGCCTGTGCGTGAGCGAACCGCGATGATCGACAGCTCGCGCGAGAACTTCACCATCTTCTCGACTATCGATGGGACGCCGGAAATCTTCACCCATGCCGTGCCGATCTCGTCACGCGATCGAATCACGGCCTGGCCTTTTCCATCGTAGCCAAGTCGTCGCGATTTCAAAACTGCGGGGGTTCCAATCTTTTCTATTGCTTCGCGCGCCTCACGCATGCTGTCGACAGGCACGAAAGGAGCCGTCGGAATCTTCAGCTTCTCGAAGCATGTTTTTTCGTTGGCGCGATCCTGCGCTGTCTCCAGTGCCAGTGGCGATGGGAAAGTAGGAACTTTGTCAGCGACGTATTGCACCGCAGAAGCCGGTATGCTCTCGAATTCGTACGTCGCCACATCGAGCCCTTCGACGAAATGCGCTAACGCCGCCTCATTCGTGTAGTCCGCGATTATCAGTTCAGCGAACTTTCCAACAGCTGCAGATCCGTCAGGCGAAAGAAAACGAAATTGAAATCCGAGTTTGCGTCCGGCGAGCGCGAGCATCTGCCCGAGCTGCCCGGCGCCCATTACGCCGACAATCACCCGGCTGCTGGATCAGGTTGATCGAGCACAGCCTGCGTTTGCGTCTGACGAAACGTTTCGAGCGCGTGACGCATCTCGTCGTTGTCGGTAGCGAGAATCGACGTTGCGAGAAGCGCAGCGTTGATCGCTCCGGATTTTCCAATCGCAAGAGTTCCAACCGGAACACCGGCAGGCATCTGCACGATCGAGAGAAGCGAATCGATTCCCTGCAGTGCTTTCGATTCGACTGGTACTCCAAGCACTGGAAGAATGGTCTTGGCTGAAACCATTCCGGGGAGATGCGCCGCACCACCAGCACCCGCGATTATTACGCGCAATCCGCGCTCGGCCGCAGTGCTCGCGTACTCGAACAGAAGATCAGGAGTTCGGTGAGCAGACACGACTTTCGTCTCGTTAGGGACGCCAAGCGCGTCGAGCGTCTCGACGGCGTGTCGCATTGTGTCCCAATCCGACTTGGAACCCATGATCACGCCAACAAGAGGCTTCACTGTCACGCCTGAGCGAGCTCTTCAGCGATCGTTGTCTCTATCTCGAGGATCATCGATTCAGTCGGAGCCGAATCGAGATCGAGCATCAGCTGGCTCACTCTGAAAAAACTTCTGCGATGATGTGGAGTAATTCCCGCCGCATCGAGTCCGCGAATGTGAGCGCGCGTGGTGTATCCGACATTTCGCTCCCACGTGTATGCCGGATATCTGCGCGCCAGCAGCGCCATGAGCCTGTCGCGCGTCACTTTCGCAACGATCGACGCACACGCAATCGAGAAGCATCGCGCGTCGCCGTGCACGATTGCGGTGTGAGGAATCGGCAAAGTGCGCATTGCTTTACCGTCGATGATCACATGATCAGGCTGGATTTGAAGACGACCGAGCGCGCGACGCATCGCGAGAACACTTGCCTGATAGATGTTGAATCGCTCGATCTCTCTCACCGATGCAGCCCCAAGAGCCCACGCGAGTGCGCGCTCCTGGATTCGGCCGACGAGCTTTTGTCGTTCCTGGGCGGTGAGTGCCTTGGAATCATCTACACCGCGAATAGCTCGCATGTCGGGGGGCATGATGACAGCACATGCGACGACTGGTCCTGCGATGGGGCCGCGTCCTACTTCATCGACGCCAGCGAGGAGAGGTCCGCGCTCAGCGCGGAGATCTCTTTCGATGTGCGTCCAGCGTTTGAGGCGATACGGGGCGCGACCTTTTGCGGTTGGCTTTTTTGAGCCTTCTTCAGCCACGCCCTTACGGCCGGTTGAGCTTTTACGCCTCGGCGCCCGGAACCTGCACGCGCGTCTTTCGCTCCTTGATGCGCGTTGCCTTTCCGGTGAGATGACGGAGGTAGTACAGCTTTGCACGGCGTACGCGGCCACGACGCACAACCGTGATGGCGGCGATCATCGGGCTGTGCACCGGGAAAATGCGCTCGACTCCAATTCCGCTCGAGATCTTGCGGACCGTGAAGGTCTCGCTGACACCCGATCCGCGGCGCGCAATGCAGACACCTTCGAACGCCTGGAGGCGCTCCTTGTCACCTTCTTTTACACGAACGTTGACGCGAACCGTGTCCCCGGCGCGGAAGGGCGGCATATCGCCGCGGAGCCACTCTTTCTGGGTTTCGATAAATGGATGCATATGAAGCTCGGGGCAAGGGTTAGGGCCAGCCCGGCAAAAGTCAAAATTGTTGGGATAGTCACCCAAATTAACTGGAAAAACGGCCTAATGCCAGTTGCGGCTGGTCCCGGAGTATTTGCTCTCCCCAGGGCTCCATTGTGCATTACCATTTGATAACTTGTCCTGATCAAATTTTTGCACAGGTGGCAGTATGGCGCTTCGCTCAGCAAGTGTCGTCGTTCTCCTTTGCGCTTCCGTCTCCGCCCGCAGCTTCGCACAGCTCGGCGCGTCTGCAGCTGATTGTCCCGCCGGAATGATGCCCGCACCTCAGGCCCCCGAAACGGGGTTGGGCTCGATGTCCGCGATGAGTCCAACCGGTGCTATCGCATCAGCTGCCAGGAAGAAAATTCTTGGATCAAAAACGAAACCGGATTCCGCTCCCCCCGCCCCCGCAAAACCCAAGTGTCTCACGCCGGAGCAATTCGCTGCGGAAGCGAAAGCACAGCAGTCCGCGGCGATCAAAGGAGCTGCTACTGCTGCCTTTTCCGCGACTCCTATAGGTATGGCGGTGATGGGTGCGAAAGCGGCAGCACCAGTTGCCGGAAAAGTTGCGGGCGCGATTTCTAGCCGGTTCAGAAAGGGCCCGTCGAAAGAAGCGTGGACAAAAGCGCTGACCACGGGGCGTCTCGATGTCGAGAACATGTCGTTCGACGCCGGGGCAGATGGTCCAACACTGGCTTCGCTCAAGTCGCTGCAGCTCCTCGCGGAAGTATTGAAGTCGAGCGACGGCAAATACGTCATTCGAGTGACACCTGAGTCGAATGGCACAACGGCTTCCGATCCCAAGCTGGCATTCCTGCGCGGACAATTGCTGATGGCGGCTCTGGTTGCCGCTGGAGTTCCATCGGAGCGCATCAGCGTGGCGCCCCTTACGAACGTGTCGAGCTGGGACAATGGTCCCCCAAAGAAGACCGAGGCGCGCGTTGAGATCGTTCCTTTCACTCAGCCCGCCATTTCGGCAAAACAGTGATACATTTTCGGACTGAACATTTGGCCAAAGGTGGCCGGGGAGATGTTATGAGATTCGTGAAATCGCTGAGCCTCGTGATCGCGTCGGTCTCCATCGCCACTATCTCGAGCGCCGCCAATGCGCAGGGTCTTCTCGACAAGGCGAAAGGTGTCGCCAAGAAAACTTCGATCGGCAAAGGCGTCAGCAAGCTTGGAGCGCAGGCGCAGCTCCTCGATGCGACGACTGTGAATCTCGAAGACAAGAATATTCCGCAGATCGATGTCGGCGCGCTCAAGCTTGGGATCTCGTCGGTCGAGATCAAGAACAACGAAGCAGTTCGTCTTCACCTCTATCTGTTCAATCCAGCACAGCAGAACACCGTCGTTCCTCTTCCGCCATCGGATCTGTTCACGCTGATCGATGAGAAAGGAAGAAGGCTCGAGCTTCAGGGTGAGATCGGTGTGAAGAATCTCGTTGCGGGCGCTGCGGAGATTACCGTGCCTGCGATGGAGCGCGTCGAATTGTCGCTGCTCTATAACGGCATGATGAGCGACGCAAAACTCGGCACGCTCAAAGTGGGATCGACGGGCAACATCGTTGGAATTCCAATCAACACTACTGCTGCGCCTGCGGCCGCAGCGAACGGTCAGGCTTCGAACAGCCCCTGGAAAAAATGATTTAGCGATCGACTGGCGCTAAGGTTTTCGTTTACGCGTCAGTCGATCTCCTTCCTCGTTTCGCCACTTCGCGATTTTTGCGTGATCGCCTGAAATAAGAACGTCTGGCACTTTGTGTCCGCGAAACTCAGGCGGACGGGTGTACGATGGCGCACTGATTCCACGATCGAAAAAAGAATCCGTTCGCGCTGACTCGAGATCAGACATTGCGCCGGGAATCAGTCGCACAGTTGCATCGATAATTGCAAGCGCAGCCGCTTCGCCACCACTCAAGACAAAATCGCCGAGCGAAATCTCTTCGGTCGCGAGGTGATCGGCAACGCGCTGGTCTACATCCTTGTAATGACCGCAAAGCAGAGTCAGCTCTTCGCCCTCGGCATAACGCACTGCATCCGCGTGGGAGAAAGGTTTACCTCGCGGTGAAAGCAGCACGATCGGCGCGGAAGTACTCAAGGATTCAACAGCTTCGAAGAACGGACCTGGCTTCATCACCATCCCTGCTCCGCCGCCATAGGGATAATCATCCACCGTGCGATGCTTGTCGTGAGTGAAATCACGGAGATCGACGATGTTGTATTCAACACCGCCGGCGGCCCGCGCTTTCTCCGGAATGCTGAGCCCGAGCGGGCCGGCGAAGAACTCGGGAAAGATCGTGACGACGTTGATGCGAAGCGGCATCAGTCGAAGATACCAACCTCTGATTTCACCACCACTTCTCGCTCGTCGCGATTCACGTGATCCACAACCTCGGGACGATATGGAACCAGCACAGTCCCGTTCCGCGTCTTCACCTCGAGCATGAGTCCCTGCGGCAGCTCGTAGTAGGCCTGCACCTCACCCATCGATTCGCCTGTGTCGAGCTTCACGGTCATCCCGATGAGATCATGGATGTAAACCTCATCCTCGGCTGGAGGAGCGAGCTCGTCGAACGGAGAGAAGAGGTAGGTACCGCGTAAGATCTCGGCCGCACTCCTGTCCGCGACCTCCTCGAACTTCACCATCATTCCGCCCTTGAAGGGGCGCGAGCTCGCAACGGTAAGAGGTTTCTCACCCGCAAAAACACGACGGCCGGACGCGAATACCGCGTCCGGCGCATCTGTCAGCGGCTCTACAACTACTTCGCCGCGAATTCCCTGTGCATTGCGTATGAGACCGACGATCGCCAATGCGTCGGCGGCCATGTTACGCCTCGGAAGTTTCCGACGAAGCTTCTTCTTCGCTGGCCTCGCGAACCGGAACCGCTGCCGCCTTGAGCTCGATTCCGAGTCTCTGCTCGTGACGACGCTTCAAAACTCCGGCGCGACGAAGCAGCGAGCGAACAGTATCACTCGGCTGAGCGCCAACGCCGAGCCAGTAGTTGGCTCTCTCTTCGTTGACGGCCAGACCACCCTGTGCCTGACGCGGAGCGTACTGGCCGATGATCTCGATGAACTTTCCGTCGCGCGGGCTCTGCGAGTCGGCGACAATGATGCGATATACAGGGGCTTTTTTCCGCCCGACACGGCGGAGACGAATTCTTACCATCGGTGTTGCTCCATGAATCAGGTTTCTTCCTGCTCCAGGCTCATCGCTTAGCTGGCGTTTCCAGCAAGCACCTGGTCTTTCTCCGGTACCTGGTACCGAATTTCTGGTTTTTATGACCTTCCAAACATACCCGGCATGGGCGGCATTCCCAACCTTCCTCCGCCACCTCCTGCCATTTTTTTCATCATTTTCTGCATTTCGCGGAACTGATCGAGCAGACGATTCACGTCGCTGATAGATCTCCCGGAACCCTTTGCGATTCGTGCGCGACGTGATCCGTTTATCAGTGACGGATCCTTTCTCTCCTCCGGCGTCATCGAAAGAATGATCGCTTCGACATGTCGCATGCGCTTCGGATCCATCTTCGCCTGCTTGAGCGCCTTCATGTTCACGCCCGGCAGCATTTTCAGAACGCCCTCGAGCGGTCCCATCTTTTCGATCTGCTTCAGCGAATTGAGGAAATCGGTGAGATCCATTCCCTCTTTCTTCACTTTCTTCTGCAGTCGCTTGGCTTCTTCCTCGTCGAATGCAGCCTGTGCCTTCTCTACGAGTGATACGACGTCACCCATCTGAAGGATTCGTCCGGCCATTCTCTCCGGATGAAACTCCTCGAGCGCATCGGGTTTTTCACCGACACCGACATACTTGATGGGCTTCTTGAGAACTCCGTAAATCGACAGCGCAGCACCACCGCGTGCATCACCATCCATCTTGGTGAGAATTACGCCGGTAACTCCAAGTGCGTTGTCGAACCCCTGCGCGATCTTTACCGCTTCCTGTCCTGTCATTCCGTCGGCGACGAACAGGATTTCTGTCGGCTTCAATGCATCCTTCAGATGACGGAGCTCGTCCATCATCTCTTCGTCGATTTGCAATCGTCCCGCAGTGTCGATGATGACTACACGATCGCGATCCCGCTTCGACTGCTCGACACCTGCTTTCGCAATTTTTACGACGTCCTGCGTTGTGCGGTCTGCGTAAACCGGAACTTCGAGCTGCTGTCCCAGCGTCTCGAGCTGATCGATTGCAGCAGGACGATAGACGTCAGCAGCAACGAGTCTCGTGGGCCGTCCTTCGGCTTTCAGTTTTCTTGCGAGCTTCGCTGCAGTCGTTGTTTTTCCGGAACCCTGCAACCCAACCATCATTACGACGGTTGGAGGAACCGAGCTGAGCTTCAATCCTTCACGTCGCTCGCCTAAAAGACGTGCGAGCTCCTCGTGAACGATCTTGACCAGCTGCTGTGCCGGCGAGACCGCGGAGAGCGCATTGACGGTGACAGCTTTCTTTTCTACACGCTCGAGGAACTCTCGCGTGAGCTGGAAGTTGACGTCGGCTTCCAGAAGCACGCGACGCACCTCGCGGAGTCCTTCCTTGATGTCGGATTCCGAGAGTGTTCCGCGGCCTCGAAGGCGCGCGAAAGTCGCTTCCAGTTTTTCGCTGAGATCTTCGAACATAAGCCTTTAAAGCTAAACGACTTGACCCATTTTCTGGTAGTCGCGACGTACTGGCTTGGAAATAGTCCTTGGCTTACCTTCCCGCCCGTATCATGCCTCCAAAAACACGCCGTTGACCGGTCTCGAATCCGCACTTTCATCGCGCTATCGCGTCGAACGCGAGCTTGGCCGTGGTGGAATGGCTACCGTCTATCAGGCGGTCGACCTCCGGCACGAGCGAAAGGTCGCTCTCAAGGTGCTCCACACCGAGCTCAGCGCCTCACTTGGCCCCGATCGATTCCTTCGAGAGATCAAGCTCGCTGCGAGGCTGAATCACCCGCACATCGTTCCGCTTTACGATTCGGGCGAAGCCGATGGATTCCTGTATTACGTGATGCCGCTGGTCGAGGGAGAATCCCTGCGTGATCGCCTTCTTCGAGACGGGAGAATTTCCACTGAGGAATCGCTGCATCTCGTTCGTGGTATCGCGAGTGCGCTCGACTATGCTCATAGACTCAGCATCGTGCATCGCGACATCAAGCCTGAGAACGTGATGCTTCAGGAGGGCGAGGCGCTCGTCACTGATTTTGGAATTGCGAAAGCGGTGAGCGTCGCATCGGGCGATACGCTCACTCAAACGGGAATGATGATCGGCACGCCGGCGTACGTGAGCCCCGAGCAGGCAGCAGGTGATTCAGAGATCGATGGACGCAGCGATCAATACAGTCTTGGATGTGTGCTTTACGAGATGCTGTCGGGGAAAAAGCCTTTCACAGGAGCCACTGCCCAGGCAATTCTGAGCAAAAGATTCAGTGAGCCTGTTCCCTCGATTCGCGAAGCGTTCCGTGATGCAACACCGGAAATCGAGAATGCACTTCAGCGCGCGCTCGCCAAGGAATCGACTGAGCGATTTCCCACGACGATCGAGTTTGCGCGCGCTCTCGTCGCATCGCACCTCTCTACTCCCGATGGCAGTCTTCTCACTCAGGCCAGTGCAGGTACGGCTAAATCGGTGGCGGTGCTTCCCTTCTCCAGTCAGAGCGGGGATCAGGAAAGCGAGTACTTCGCCGATGGCATTGCAGAGGAAATCATCAATGCCCTTTCAAAGATCAAGGCGCTGAAAGTTTCGTCACGCACTTCGTCATTCTCATTCAAGGGAAGGAACGAGGACATTCGGGAGATCGCACGAAAGCTTCAAGTCGGAACCATTCTCGAAGGAAGTGTGCGCAAGGCAGGTAAACGCCTTCGAGTGACTGCGCAGCTCGTCAACGCGAACGACAATTCGCAGCTGTGGGCCGAGCGATACGATCGCGAGCTCGAGGATGTCTTCGCGATCCAGGACGAGATTTCGGCAAACATCGTCTCGTCGTTGCGAGTCGTTCTCACAGACGACGAGAAGAAAGCAATCGAGCAGGTTCCAACGGCTAACGTCGAAGCATACGAATACTATCTGCGCGGTCGCCAGTTCTTTCACCAGCATCGGCGCCGCGCGATGGAATTCGCGGTGCAGATGTTCGAGAGTGCGATCGAGCTCGACCCCGGATACGCTCTCGCGCATTGCGGCGTGGCTGACTGCTGCTCTTTTCTCTTCCAGTATTATCACGCATCGAAGGAAAATCTCGATCGCGCAATGTCGGCGAGCAAGCGAGCGCTCGAGCTGTCGCCGCATCTTGCGGAGGCGCACGCGTCGCGGGGTCTCGCCGTTTCACTCACCGGCCAGTTCGACGTTGCCGAAAAGGAATTTCAGGAAGCGATGCGGCTGGATCCAAAATCGTTCGAGGCCGCGTACTTCTACGGTCGAGCATGCAACGCGGTTGGCAAGTTCGCTGAGGGAGCAAAGTGGTTCGAGCGCGCAGTCACCGTTCGGCCCGACGATTTTGCCGCGCAGAACCTTCTCGCCAACTGCTATATCGCGCTTGGCAGAGTAGAAGATGCGACGAGTGCGATGCGCCGCACATACGATGCGGCGCGAAAGCACCTCGAGCTCAATCCCGACAACCCCCGGGCACTGTACATGGGTGCCCTCGCACTGCGCGGGCTTGGTGAGCCTGAAAAGGCCCTCGACTGGAATCGACGAGCGCAGCGAATGGAGCCTGATGATCCGTCAGTGCTTTACAACGTTGCCTGCGTGTTCGCGCAACTTTCGCTTCCCGACAAGGCAATCGAGGCACTTTCCAAAGCAATCGATAACGGATTCGGTCACTGGCAGTGGATCGAGCATGACACAGATCTCGATTCACTGCGCAGGGAACCCGACTTTATTGCACTGCTCAGTAAAAAACCAACAGAGAGTACAATTCAGTAATGCATGAAGGTTTAGAATCAGCGCTTGCGACACGTTATCGCCTCGACCGTGAGCTTGGCCGCGGCGGCATGGCCACCGTTTATCTCGCCATGGACTTGAGGCACGATCGCAAGGTAGCGCTCAAGGTACTTCACACCGAGCTGAGCTCCGCACTCGGCTCGGACAGATTTCTTCGAGAGATCAAGCTCGCTGCGCGCCTCAATCACCCGCACATCATTCCGCTCTTCGACTCGGGCGATGCGGCCGGATATCTCTACTACGTGATGCCGGTGATCGAGGGAGAGTCACTTCGCGACCGACTGCTTCGTGAAGGAAAGATTCCACTCGAGGAGTCGCTCAACCTCGTGCGGGGAATTGCATCAGCTCTGGACTACGCGCATCGACAGGATGTCGTGCATCGCGACATCAAGCCCGAGAACATCATGCTTCAGGACGGCGAAGCAATCGTGATGGATTTCGGAATCGCCAAAGCCTTGAGTCTTGCGGCGGGCGATACGCTCACCCAGGCGGGAATGATGATCGGGACGCCGGCGTACGTAAGTCCCGAACAGGCAGCCGGTGAAAACCTGATCGACGGGAGAAGCGATCAATACAGCCTTGCGTGCGTTTTGTATGAATTGCTGTCGGGGAAAAAACCGTTCACTGGCCCAACTGCGCAGGCCGTTCTCAGCAAGCGATTCAGCGATCCGGTTCCGTCGCTGAGAAAAGTGTACCCTGATGCAACCGACTTCATGGAAACGGCGATGCTTCGCGCATTGTCGAAAGAGGCAGCCGAGAGATTCAACACGACTGTCGATTTCGCCAAGGCTCTTGTCGCGGCCCATCTCACGACTCCTGACGGCAATCCCCTGTCGCCAGGCGGCGCGGCAGCAAAATCGATCGCGGTGCTCCCGTTCACGAACATGAGCTCGGATCCCGAAGGCGATTTCTTCGCCGACGGCATCGCCGAAGAAATCATAAACGCGCTCTCGAAGATCACCGGTCTTCGCGTGTCTTCGCGCACGTCGTCGTTCACGTTCAAGGGCAAGGGCGATGACATACGGGAGATCGCTCGCAGACTTCAAGTGAAGACGGTTCTCGAGGGAAGCGTTCGAAAATCCGGCAAGCGTCTGAGACTTACCGCCCAGCTGATCAACGCATCCGACAACGCGCAGCTCTGGGCCGATCGATACGATCGCGAGCTCGAGGACGTGTTTGCAATTCAGGACGAAGTTGCTTCGAGCATCGTCGCTGCGCTCAGAGTGATGCTCAGTGACGACGAGAAAAAAGTCACCGAGAAACCGACGCAGAACGTTGAGGCATACGGCTTCTATCTTCGCGGCCGACAGTACTTTCACCAGCACCGCCGCAAATCACACGAATACGCTCGACAAATGTTCGAGAGAGCAATCGAGCTCGATCCCAATTATGCCCTCGCCTACTGCGGAGTCGCGGATTGCTGCTCGTTCCTCTATCAGTATTTCGATGCATCGCCGGCGAATCTTCGCCGCGCTGATGCAGCAAGCCGTCGCGCGCTGGAGCTTGCGCCGAGTCTTGCTGAAGCGCACGCGTCCCGCGGTCTTGCCGTTTCGTTGAGCGGACGATTCGAGGAGGCGAACACGGAATTCGAGATGGCAATGAAGCTCGATCCGAAATCGTTCGAGGCCGCATACTTCTACGCGCGCGCATGTGTCGCGCAGGGAAATCCGGAGGAGGCTGCGAAATGGTACGAACGTGCAATCTCCGTCAGGCCTGACGACTACGCGGCGCTCGCGCTTCTCGCAACGACCTATAACACTCTCGGGCGTCGCGAAGACGCGATTCAAATGTCGAGGCGGGCATACGACGCTGCACGAAAACATCTCGAGCTGACTCCTGACGATCCACGCGCGCTTTACATGGGCGCAATGTCTCTCACCGAGCTCGGCGAGACAGACAAGGCTCGCGAATGGAACCGCCGCGCACTGGCGATGGATCCAGACGATCCGTCGGTGCTTTACAACATCGCTTGCGCTTTTGCGCTCGAGGGTCAGACCGGCGAGGCAATTTCAACGTTGCAAAAAGCAATGGGTCTCGGTTTCGGCCATTGGAGCTGGATCGAGCATGACTCAGACCTCGACTCGCTCCGAAACGAGCCGGCATTCATCGCGCTTCTCGCAGCCAAACCCGTTGAGGCAGAAGCATAGTCAATGAGCTCATTCGAAGACGCAATCTCGAAATCATATCGTATAGATCGCGAGCTGGGCCGCGGCGGAATGGCAACCGTCTACCTCGGCCACGATCTGCGTCATAATCGAAGAGTCGCTGTCAAGGTTCTGCATCCCGAGCTCGGCCATTCAATCGGGCCGGACAGATTTCTCAGGGAGATCGAGCTGGCCGCGCGGCTGAACCATCCGCACATCGTGCCGCTATTCGACTCGGGGAATGCAGAAGGTTTTCTGTATTACGTGATGCCGGTGGTCGAGGGAGAGACTCTGCGCGATCGCCTTTTGCGCGATGGTCAGATTCCGCTCGAAGAGTCGCTGCAGCTCGTGCGTGGAATGGCGGCTGCGCTCGACTACGCGCACCGGCAGAACGTAGTTCACCGCGACATCAAGCCCGAGAACATCATGCTGCAGGACGGCGAAGCGGTAGTGATGGATTTCGGTATCGGTAAAGCAGTGAGCTCGGCGGCGAACGACACGCTGACACAAACCGGAACAGTTGTTGGCACTCCGGCGTATGTGAGCCCCGAACAGGCAGCGGGCGAAAACAAGATCGACGGGAGAAGCGATCAATACAGCCTCGCGTGCGTTTTGTTCGAGATGCTGTCGGGTAAAAAGGCTTTCAGCGGGCCAACCGCGCAGTCGGTGATCAGCAAGCGGTTCACCGATCCTGTGCCTTCGCTCCGCGCGGTATACGAGAAGACACCGGACGAAGTGGAGAACGCAATGCTCAAGGCGCTCGCGAAAGATGCAAGCGAGCGCTTTGCGACTACCGCCGAGTTTGCGCGCGCACTCGTCGCGACCCATCTGACTACTCCGGATGGCAGTCCTCTTCAGGGTGCGAGCGGCAGCAAGTCGATAGCTGTGCTGCCCTTCACCAACATGAGCGCCGATCCGGAAGGCGATTTCTTCGCCGATGGAATCGCCGACGAGATCATCACCGCTTTGTCAAAGGTGAAAGCGCTGCGTGTGGTGTCGCGAACTTCGTCGTTCACGTTCAAGGGAAAGAACGACGATATTCGCGAGATCGGACGGAAGCTGCAGGTATCGACGATTCTCGAGGGAAGCATTCGCAAGGCCGGAAAACGGCTGCGCCTCAACGCGCAGCTCGTGAGCACAACCGACAGCACTCAGCTGTGGGCGGAGCGATATGATCGCGAGCTGGAGGATGTGTTCGCGATTCAGGACGAGATCGCGGGAAGCATTGTCGCTGCTCTTCGGGTCGTACTGACCGAAGACGAAAAGAAAGCGATAGAAAATGTCCCGACTACGAACATCGACGCGTACGAGTATTACCTGCGTGGCCGGCAATTCTTTCATCAGCACCGGCGTCGCGCGCACGAGTTTGCGAGACAGCTTTACGAGCGGGCAATTGAGCTGGATCCGGGCTACGCACTCGCACACTGCGGTGTCGCCGACTGCTGCTCGTTCCTTTATCAATACTTCGACGCGTCACAGGAGAATCTCAGAAAGGCAGACTCGGCAAGCCGGCGCGCACTCGATCTTGCTCCGCATCTTGCCGAAGCGCACGCGTCGCGCGGGCTGGCAGTGTCGCTCACGGGTCAGTTCGTCGAGGCGGAAAAGGAATTCGAAGAAGCTATGCGGCTGAATCCCAAGTCGTTCGAGGCAGCGTATTTCTACGCGCGCGCATGCGCGGCACAGGGAAAAGCTCAGGAGGCCGCGAACTGGTATGAGCGCGCGATCGCCGTCAGGCCCGATGATTTTGCCGCACTCCTTCTTCTTGCAGGCATGTACGGAGACCTCGGTCGGACAGAAGACAGAATTCGGGCTATACGCCGTTCGTATGATGCGGCCCGAAAGCATCTCGAGCTCAATCCGGACAATCCCCGTGCACTGTATTTCGGCGGCGCTGCACTCGTCGAGCTTGGCGAGCGCGACAAAGCGCTCGACTGGACGCGCAGGGCAGAACAAATGGACCCGGATGATCCGTCAGTCCTGTATAACGTCGCATGCGACTACGCCATGCTTGACATGAAGGACGAAGGTCTTAGAGCGCTCACAAAAGCAATCGACAACGGCTTCGGACACTGGAAGTGGATCGAGCACGACTCCACGCTCGACAACCTGCGCTCAGAACCCCGTTTTCTCGAATTGCTCGCACGGAAGCCAGCTTGACAAAATTGGCTCGTCCCCGCGGCAGTCTCCTTGCGTAAATTTTCCGTCTATGGCTAAAACCCAGCGCAAGGACGACATACTCAAGTCTGAGATCCCTCCAGCGCTGCCGCTGATGGCGCTGCGTTCAACAATCGTCTATCCGCTTGGCACAATCGCGGTGCAGATGGGCGCACCGGAGAATCTCGCGCTGCTCAAGGAAAATCCGGGCGGCGGACTCATCGTCGCTCTCGTTGTATCGACGGGCGATCATGATGAGCCGGTAGATCTCGACACGTTTGTTGGCCGCGTTGGCGTTGCCGCCCGCGTTCACGAACGAATCAATCTTCCCGGAGAAACTGTTCAGATCACACTGCAGGGACTTCGCCGAATTGTCATCGACAGCATCTCGCAGCGTACGCCGTATCCAATTGCGCAAATCAAAACCGCAAAGGAAATCCCTGCCGATCCGAATGAAGTCGATGATCTCGTAACTCGAGTAGTTACTGCAGCCGACACGCTCGCTCAGCTGGTCGACCGGATTCCGGATGAAGTTCCGGCGATCCTCAAGATGAATGTGAGCGATCCCGGTCGGTTTGCGGATCTTGCGGCCACGAACATGAACTTCAAGATCTCGGATAAAGACGAGATCGTTCAGCGTCTCGATATCGGACAAAGACTTCGATTCCTGCTTACACGACTCGAGCGCGAAGTCGCGCGAGCACACGTCGTCGAAGACGTAAAGCGGCAGACAGAAATCAAGATCGAGCAGCACCAGCGCGAGTTTTATCTCCGCCAGCAGCTGAGAGCTATTCAGGCAGAGCTCGGAGAAACCGATCCTGGCGAAAAGGAAGCTGTAGAGACACTCAAGAAAA
Organism: Gemmatimonadota bacterium; assembly: GCA_046732835.1. Classification (GTDB taxonomy): domain Bacteria; phylum Gemmatimonadota; class Gemmatimonadetes; order Gemmatimonadales; family Gemmatimonadaceae; genus UBA4720. Next base: position 32,709 of record JBKPNY010000092.1, read on the forward strand.
TCGAGGAGACGAAGATGTCGGAGCGCGCCGCGCAGGAAGCGCGGCGCGAGACAGAACGTCTGCGTCAGCTCTCGCCGGCATCGAGCGAATATCAGGTCATTCGCACATATCTCGACTGGCTGCTCTCCCTTCCCTGGGACAAGCGCTCTGGAAAAGACGACATCGATCTCAAGACAGTCGAAACTGCACTCGATGAGCGCCACTACGGCTTGAACGAGGCAAAGGAGCGCATCATCGAGTTCCTCGCCGTGCGAAAGCTGCGCGGGAACGACCCACACGGACCGATCCTCTGCTTTGCCGGACCTCCGGGCACCGGAAAGACTTCGCTTGGAGAAGCCATCGCGACAGCCATCGGGAGAGAGTTCTATCGAATCTCCGTTGGAGGCGTGCGTGACGAAGCTGAGATTCGCGGACACCGGCGGACGTACGTTGGAGCGCTGCCCGGACTTCTGATCCAGGCATTGAGACGGGTTCAGGTGCGCGATCCCGTGTTCATGATCGACGAGATCGACAAAATGTCAGGCGGCGGCGCATCTGGAGATCCAACAGCGGCAATGCTCGAGGTTCTCGACCCATCGCAGAATCAGAATTTCGTCGATCACTATCTCAACGTTCCGTTCGATTTGTCGCAGGTGCTGTTCATCTGCACTGCCAACAACATTTTCGACATTCCCGCTCCACTGCGCGATCGCATGGAGATCATTCGCATCTCCGGCTATACCGTGGAAGAAAAAGTCGAGATAGCGTGGCGCTACATCATTCCGCGCCTGCTCGAGGAGCATGGCATCACAGACAAGGATCTGCAGTTCACCGACGAAGTGCTGGGCTTCATTTCCAGCCGCTACTCGCGCGAAGCAGGGTTGCGCAACTTCGAGCGCGACCTCGCTGCAATCATGCGACGTCGCGCGCGACGCAAGGCAGAGGGCGAGCAGGGTGCCTGGATTGTCGATAACGACAAGGTTGTAGAGATACTCGGCAATCCTCGCTACACACTTGAATCTGCTGAGCAGGAACCTGAGATCGGTGTCGTTACAGGACTCGCGTGGACAGCGACGGGCGGTGATCTCATGCTGATCGAAGCCCTGCGCATGCCAGGCAGCGGCAAGCTCACTGTCACAGGCCAGCTTGGCAGCGTAATGCGTGAGTCTGTCGACGCCGCATACTCTTACGTCAGGTCACGTGCGGAGCTCCTCGGCATCGAGAGAGAGGAATTCCGCGAATGTGATCTGCACATACATTTCCCCGCCGGCGCAATTCCGAAAGATGGTCCCAGTGCCGGTGCTGCAATCACACTCGCAATAGCAAGCGTTCTGTCACAGCGCCCCATTCGCCGCGACATCGCCATCACCGGTGAGGTCACGCTGCGTGGTAAAGTTCTCGAGATCGGCGGCGTGAAGGAAAAAGTTCTTGCTGCGTATCGCGCAGGATTACGTCGTGTTGTGATGCCGGCGAACAACGAGAAGGATCTTCGCGACATTCCCGACGAAGTGCGCGGACACATGAAGTTCGACTTTGTCACGACACTGGATGAAGTCTTTCATGTGATGCTGCTGTCGAAATCCGCGCCTGAGCTCGCCGATTCGGCGCCCCCGCGAAAACCTGCACCGCGAAAGAAAGAGAAGGCCGCACCGCGCGACGAGCGCGGTGACGACACAATCAGAATCGCTAAGGAATAAGTCTTACTGCTTGAGGCCGAGCTTCGTCACATCGAGCACGCCAGTACTCGCGCCCTGCGGAACGTCGACATACAGAACAACCGGCCTGCCGCCAACTTCGGCAGTGCTGACTTGCACGCTCCGTCCGCCACCCGAATAGTTTCGCACCAGTGCGCCCGCCGTGGAGTCCGACGCCGCACCGTAACGCTTCTTCGCAATCTTGCCGAGCAGGTCGTAAAAGTCGGAGGCGTCAGCAGGTGAATCCCACACCGTCACCCATGCGATTCCCTCTCCTCGCGGTGTATTGAACAACGCGTAACGATCACCATCCCATCCGGCCGCACCCTGAACGGAAGCGTTCTGATCGTTGAGATGCTGATAGAGGAACAACCGCGTCTCGAACTCACCAAGCGTGTTCTGATATTTCTGAGTTACTCCAGTGAGTGGAGGAAGCGTGACAGCAGTTGGCACATCGCGCTTTCCAAAGAATGCAGTCGGATGAAGGATCTGTTCCGTAGACTGAGGCATGTCATCGTAGATCGGCTTGGCCGGATTGCGATCCTTGAAGTTCCTCACGAATTCAGCGCCGCTTAGATACGGAAAGATCAGCGTCTCCTGAATCACAGTCGGAGCGCGCGCAAAAATCGGCATGGAGCTCTGGTTCTCGCGAATCATGTCGCGCACGCGATCCCACCCGCCCGGAAGATTCATTGCGACGTTAGTTCCGCCGAGCATCGCGGACACCTGCTCGTACACCGCCTGCCCCTCGAACACAGCCTGCGCCGCAGAAGTCTGATCGTTCAATCCTTCGATCTGCTGTGTAGAGTCCAGACTGATATACTGATCCTGCAGCGCGTGAACCAGCTCATGTGTGATCGTGATGCCGACTGCTTCCTTCGGCGCATCACTCACCACATATAGAACTTTCGTCTTTGGATCGTAGTATCCGACGATCTGCTCCTCGAGGAGATCTATGAGGAACTTCTGCAGATTGAGGGAATCCGGAATCATTCCCAGACGCTTGTACGCGTCGGACATTCCCGCCATCTGCCGTGCGGCGAGCGGATCAGTGATCTGTCGCGTCACGAACTCTCTCACCTGGGCTTTCGAGCGGGTCTCAACCTTCGGCGGCTGTTTGAACTTGAGGCCAACAGCATTCTCGATCGCCGGAACAGCTTCGCTCACCTGCTTTGCGTAGGGTCCGGTGAAAGTCGTCGGTTTTTTTTCAGTGCACGATACCAACAGCGAGATGGCTGCAATAGCAGCGAAAGCGCGGGATCGATTCGGCATCAAAGTCCGGAATAGCGTGTGTACGCAGATATGATTCTGTCGCCCCAAAGCAATGCGATCACTGCTGCAGGCGCAAGAAAAACGCCGAAGGGAACGAGTGGAGGGTTGAATTCCGTTTTCGCTGCGCGCGCGCGCATCCAGAAGATGGGATAAACAATCCCGACGAACACCACCGCTCCAATGAATGCGCCCAGGAATATTGTCATCAGGGCACGGTTGGGCCCTACCGCAGCACCGACCATCGCCATCAAGGTAACATCGCCGAATCCCATCGCTTCTTTCTTGAGAGCAACTTCGCCGAGCCATCCGGCAATCGCGATTGCACCGGCACCGACACATGCACCGAGCAGGGCATCGTACGCGCCTGCGAACAGCTCCTCGTTGCCAACGAATAGCGCTGCGATCGCGGTAGCGACTACCCAGATCACTCCGAAAACTGTGAATCCATCGGGAATGAGGTATCGCTTGAGGTCAGTTACTGCGATGCCGATGAGAACAGTAATGAACACCGCTACTCTCACCGCTGTGAACGTGAGACCGAAATTGAGATACGCCAGCATCCATACAACGCCGACTACGATCTCGACGAGCGGATACTGAAACGATATCGGATTACCGCAGCCCCTGCATTTACCGCGAAGCGCAAGCCAGCTGAAAATCGGAATGTTCTCTATCGCAGTGATCTGGTGCCCGCAGTTGGGGCAGCGCGAGCGCGGGCGCACGACGGAAAGACCGTCGGGCCATCGCGAGATGCACACGTTGAGAAACGATCCGAAACAGGCTCCGACAAAGAAGCTGTAGATCGCCCAGACTGTAGTCATTCCTTTCTGAGCTGGTAAAGGAGAATCCCGGTCGCGACCGAGACGTTCAATGATTCGACGGCGCCCGATATCGGCAGCGAAACGAGCTGTTTGACCTGCGCCCGCATGGATGACGACAACCCCGCTCCTTCGTTTCCAACCGCAAGTGCAAGGCGCGCCGGAACCTCGACACTATCCACGGAAGTTCCGTCAGTTTCTGCTCCCCATAACTCTGCATCTTCGCCGGAGAGGAAACTCATGAGACTGTCGACTGTAGTATGAAATGCAGGGTGGTGAAAGCTCGCGCCCATTGCGGCTCGCACCACCTTCGCGTTCCAGATATCGACCGTACCGGGAAGAGCAACAGTTGCGTCCGCACCGAGCGCGGCGGCTGTTCGGAGAATCGTGCCGACATTTCCCGGATCCTGTACTGCATCGAGCACGAGGAGTCTCAATGATTTCTTTCCGGTGAGCTGATCGAAGGAGTGCTGAGGAATCTCGGCGATGGCAATCACGCCTTGCGGAGATTCTGTTTCAGCGGCGCTCCTGAATTCCGTTTCGTTGACGCCTGCCGATTCGGTGCCGCGCTCCGCGATAGATGCGCGAAGTGCGAGTCCCCTTGGCGCGTCATCGAGCTGAGGCGCAGTGAGAATGCCGCGGATGTTGAGCGGCGACTTCAAGAGCTCCTCGACGGAGCGCACTCCTTCCGCCACAAAAAGCGAATGCTTTTCGCGTGATTTCCTCCGTTTCAAATCGCGAGCGAGTGTCAGAAGCCTCAATCGGTCAACCAGTTACGGGATGGAATAGGACTTGCTTTTTGAGAGAGCCGTGCAATTTACCGCGGGAGCTAAAATGAAACGAATTTTTGCGTCTTTGGCGCTTGCAGTATCGATGACGGCGTGCGGGGTCTCACAGCAGCAGGAGATCCAGATGGGACAGGAGTACTCCCAGCAGATCAACGCACAGCTTCCGATCATCAGCGACCCGGAAGTCAACCGGTATATCAATGTGCTCGGTGATCAGATCGCCAGCCGGACGAGCCGGGCCGACCTTCCGTGGCGCTTTTATGTAGTCGATTCGCGCGAGGTGAACGCGTTTGCGGTTCCCGGCGGTTATGTCTATGTGAACCGCGGACTCATCGAGCGCACGAGCAAGATGGACGAACTGGCTGGTGTGCTCGGCCACGAGATCGGTCACGTAGTTCGCCGTCACAGCATTCAGCAGATGGAGAAGCAGCAGGGCGCTCAGGTTGGAGTGACTCTGGCTTGCGTTCTTACAAGCATCTGCAACAGTCAGGTTGCGCAGGCCGGAATCAACATTGCCGGCGGCGCAGTGTTCGCAAGATTCTCGAGGCAGGATGAGCTCGAGGCAGACCAGGAAGCAGTCGCGAACACGGTTCGCGCGGGAATTAATCCCGAGGGAATCGTGACGATGTTTCAGAAGCTGATCGACGAAAGAAAAACTCGTCCATCAGCGGTCGAGGGCTGGTTTGCTACACACCCGCTCGAGGAAGATCGAATCCAGGCGGCGCAGGCGACAATCAACAGCATTCCTTCATCGCAGCGTAACGGAACTCAGAACACGAGCAACTACAATTCATTCGTTGCTCGCGTCCGTTCCCTTCCGGCGCCGAGACAGTAACGGGACGCGGGTCGCCAGGCGTCCGGCGTCCGGCGTCCGGCGTCCCGTTGTCGCATCTTTCGTAAATGCACGTTGCTCTAACAATCGCAGGCTCTGATTCAGGCGGTGGCGCAGGAATCCAGGCCGATCTCAAGACCTTCCACCAATTCGGCGTGTTTGGAACCTCGGCGATCACTGCGATCACCGCGCAGAACACGGTGGGTGTGAGCGCGTGGGAGGCGGTGCCTGTCGAGCTGGTGCGGAAGCAGATCGAAGCAGTTGCAACCGATCTTTCACCAGGCGCTGTGAAAAGCGGCATGCTTGCAACAAAAGAGATCATCTCTGTCGTCGCACGCGAGATTCGCAGATTCGAATTGACGAATTACGTGCTCGATCCGGTAATGGTCGCAACATCTGGAGATCTGCTGATCGAGCGCGACGCAGTCACTGCAATAACAACTGAGCTCATTCCGCTTGCGACAGTCGTCACGCCCAATGCAGACGAAGCTACCGTGCTTACCGGCATCAGGATCGAATCGGCGAGCGACATGCGCCGGGCTGCTGAAAAGCTCATCGAAATGGGCGCGCGCGGAGTTCTGCTGAAGGGCGGTCACGTCACAACCAGCAGCAGCGAGGTCGTGGACCTTCTGTTCGACGGAGAGCTCAGCGAATTCACACATTCGAGAATCGACACGAAGAACACGCACGGAACGGGGTGCACTCTGTCTGCGGCGATTGCGGCGAACCTCGCGCTCGGATTATCGCTCCACGATGCGGTGGCCTTGTCGATCGAATTTGTCCACGAGGCGATCGCGACTGCTCCCGGTCTTGGAAGCGGCCACGGACCCCTGAATCATTTCGTATCGAGCGCCGCCACGAACTCACGTACCAGCGACTGAAATCCCCGCGCGGCTCGCGCGGTTGAATCCAGCACGTCGGTATGCAGCACTTTGGCCTCAGTGACGCCTGCAGCGGGATTGGCAATGCAGCTCATCCCCGCTGCTCGCATTCCGATTGCGCGCGCCATAATGACCTCCGGGACTGTCGACATTCCAACCGCATCAGCGCCAAGTGCTGCCAGCATTCGAATTTCTGCCGGAGTCTCGAATGACGGACCGGGAAGACATGCGTAGATGCCCTTTTTTACGGGCACTCCAGCTTTTTTGCTCGCGGCCTCGAGCTGAGCGCGCAGATCCGGGTCGTACGCACCTGTCATGTCGGGGAATCTCTCGTCCCCATCTTCGACATGGCCCGTGAGCGGATTCACACCAGTGAGATTGATGTGATCCTCGATGATCATGAGATCACCAGCGTCGAAATCTTTTCGAATTCCACCCGCAGCGTTGGAAGCGAAATAGATCTTTGCGCCAAGCTCGTTCATCACTCGAACAGGAAACGCTGCAAGCTGCGCGGGATGTCCCTCATACATGTGAAAGCGTCCGGCCAGAGCGACGACACGCTTTCCGCCGAGGGTGCCTGCGACGAACTGTCCTGCATGGCCGACGACAGTCGCAGTCGGAAATCCTGGTATGTCCTTGAAAGGAATCCGAACAGCATCCTGAATGTCATCAGCCAGGCCGCCAAGACCAGAGCCGAGCACAATTCCAACGACGGGTTTCTGATCTCCGGCGCGGGCACGAATCGCATCCGCGCTCTTACGCGCAGCATCACGTCCGAATGGCGAGCTCATGCAGCCTCAGCGCTCAAGGCCGACATCTCTGACGAAACATCATGAAGGAGCTTCACGCGTTCCTCCCACGGAAGAAACGCTGACTCGAATCCATTCAGAGCGAGTGTGCATAGCTCATCGAGATTGAAATCGAGATGCTTTGCCGCGTACACATATTCATCGGTAAGAGTGGTGCCGCTCATAAGTCGGTTGTCAGTATTCAGCGTTGCGTTCATTCCGCGGTCGAAATACTGACGCAGCGGATGTGTCTCATACGATTTCGCTGCATGCGTCTGGACATTTGAGGTGAGGCATATCTCGAGACCGATGCGCCGGTCATTCACATACTGCGTAAGCTCGGGATCTTCGATGAGACGCGTGGCATGACCGAGTCTGTTCGCACCGCACTTGTGCACAGCGTCGCGCACTGATCGTGCACCATCGCCTTCGCCGGCGTGAATCGTTACAGCGAGATTGTGCTTTCTTGCATACGCGAACGCATCGCCATGATCAGATGCAGGATATCCTGCTTCCCCGCCGGCAAGGTCAAAGGCGACAACGCCACGATCTCGGTATGCAACAGCAAGCTGTGCCAGCTCCAGGGATGTTTCGGGAGGAAGCTGTCTAAGCGAGCAAACAATCGAGCGCGCAATTATCCCATGATCCTTTTGCGCGCGCTCGAGCCCTTTGATCTGCGCCTCGAGTGCTTCGCCCATGTCGAGCTTGCCGCGACTGTTGAGGATCGGGGCATTACGAACTTCGATGTATCTCACGCCCTCTTTCGCGGCGTCCTCTCCAAGCTCGTACGCGATTCGCTCGATTGCATCTGCGGTTTGCATCACGGATACGGTGACTTCGAATCGCTTCAGGTAGTCTTCGAGCGATTTCGCGTCGCTTACCAGCATGTAATCGCGGAGCGCATCCGCGGAATCACGCGGCATGCGAACATTGTAATCACGCCCCAACTCGAGAAGCGTTGAAGGTCGTACTGAGCCATCGAGATGGCAGTGCAGCTCAGCCTTGGGGATTCGCCGCAGTTGTTCGGATGTCAGCATCCACGATGATAGCGAGAAACATCCTCCCGGTGAAGGAGTCTCAATGCGAAATGACTATGCGTGCTTCGGACGGCGGCTCCACGGGTGCCTTGAGAGTCTTGAGATAGTCGATCATCGCTGTGAGGTCGACAATGTTGAGTGGCGTCGACACAGACCCTTCGGGCGGTCCCAGATTGCTTCCTCCTGTCGCCATGAAGTTGTTCATGACGACATTGTATTCGGCATCGTCGATGAGCGTCTTTCCATCGGCCATCCGCAGCGAGACAATTCGGCTTCCCTCGGGCTTAGTCGGATCAACCGCGATAGTGACTCCGCTGACATGAACTCGCGGCTCCTCTGTAGAGCCAATGATTTTCTCGAAGTATTGCCGCACCTGCGCGCCAGTCATTCTCACACGATAGAGCGTGTTTCCGAACGGCTCGATCTCGAACAGCGACCCGTAGGTCACTTCACCCGCGCGCAGCCCGGCACGAATGCCGGCGTTGTTCATCACTGCGATGTCTCCCTTCCCCGCCCAGCGATGAGAGTCGGCGACAAGATTTCCGAGAGCGAACTGATTCCCATCTCGATTCATTGCGACCCGCGTGGTGGTGATGCGGCGGTTCACAACAGATGCCACTCGCGCGGTCGCTCGCGATACGATTGAATCGACTGGAGCATACGCCTTTTCATTCGCAGTCAGAACAGTTCTGACTTCTGCGCGGACGCCGCTCGTTGCCGCACCATTTGCATCGAGTGGAATGTCAACAACTGCGACCGCCATTCCTCCTGATCTCGCCTGCACAACCGGAATTCCTTTGACCTTCGTGTTCAGGAGACTGTGAGAGTGCGCGCTGACGAGAAGGTCGATCTTCTCAGTGATGCGCGGCATCATGTCGAACACGATTCCATCGCATTTCTCTGCGCCATTGGTCGTGTTGCAGAAGCCACCCATGTGCGCAACGACGATAATCACATTCGCGCCACGCGCACGAAGAGTCTTTGCATGCTCATCGATAACGGGAGCAGGATCGAGAAACTTCAGCGTTTTGACGTTAGCTGGCAGCGTCTCGACGGGTGTGGTCGGCGTGGTGATACCGATGATTCCTATGTGAGTCTTTCCGCGCACGACGATTGTATCGTCCCGAATCCACGTGGCATCCCGGCCGTCGGCAAGCCGGATGTTCGCACCAAGGAAAGCGTAGTGCGCATCACGGATCCGAGCCCTCAGGGTGTCGATTCCCCAGTCGAACTCGTGATTCCCAACCGCGGACGCCGTAAGACCCATTCTATTGTAGTAGTCCACGATCGGTCGGCCGAACGCGAGATTGGACACGGGCGTTCCCTGGAACTGGTCGCCCCCGTCGAGGAAGAGGCTTATGCAGTCCGCTGAGCACTCGCTTCGCGCCTTCTCGATGACTGATGCCGTGTACGCGGCACCTCCTCGCAGCGACCCGTCAGTTTGAACCTTCGGCTCCAGGCTGCCGTGGAAATCATTGGTCGTAATGATTCGAAGCCGCGGCCCTGATAGCGCTGATCCTGATCCACCCGTTACAAGCGACCAGTTCTGCTTGAAGAAATCCTGCGGATTGAGCGTCCCTCGCGCGCGAACTTCATCGATGAGCAGCTGTCGTATCTCCTGCTGCTGATCGAATACAACCGGAGCGCCGCGAAGCATGGCGAACCCACCGCCGCCCGTCTGCCGATAGTTGTTGAGCGCGAAAGTAAAGCTGTCAGTCGGAGCGACCGGCTTCCCCTTGAAGGACAGAGATGTAACACGCGAGCCAATCGGTTTTGTAAGGTCGATTGTATAGTCGGCACCGGAAACCATATCGAAGTTGTATCCCGGAATCTGCGGATCAGGGACCGGTACTCCGTTGTCGACACGCGTGTAGTAGCGGGCTGAATATTCCAGATAATCGCGCAGCTGAGCACCGCTTATTCGCACAGCTCGCAGCGTGTTGTCGTACGGGTAGAGCTGCGCAATCCTCGCAACCGTGATCGGTCCTGCGGCAAGCGACGCGTCGAGAGTAAACGCCGCGCTCGACGCGAGATCTGCTTTCGCCGCTTTCATTTCGACTTCGTTGATCAGATCGATGAGCGGAGTATCCTTGAGTCGAGCAGAATCGCCGCGCCATGCAACTGACGTGTTTCCAATGACAGCGTTCGCATAGGCGACGGCCGCGCGGTGCGTCGACGATGACGCGGCGACGACTGCTTCCTGTTCAGCATGACCGCGCGATTGAATCGTTTCGCCCTTCGATGAAGTCACTCGATACGATTTGCCATCGCGGGAGACAGTGAGATGCGCAACACCAACGCTCGTCGCCCAGTTTTTCGGCTGAACGAGGAGCGTTGAGCCAACGTGAAGGTCTGGCTGCTCCTTGTGCGAGTGACCGTAAACCACCAAGGCGATGCCGGGGATTTCCTTCGCTATGCGCTCAGCGACATTTTCGCTTGGTAGTCCAGTCGATACCGTGTCGTACGACGATGGTTCGTTCAGACCGGAGTGCACGCTGACGATCACGACCTGAGCGCCCGCCTTTTGCACTTCGCCAACAGCGGTGCGCACGGCAGGAACTATGTCGGTCAGCTTCACTCTTCCGCGAACATTGTCTGCGTCCCACACCATCACGCCCGGTGTAGTGGCACCAACAATCCCAATCTTGATTCCCTGTCTCTCGACAATCGTCCACGCGCGGAACTTGTGCGTACCATCCGGCTTCCAGGTGTTCGCGGAAAGCATGGGGAATTTTGCCTGCGATACTGCGCGCTCGAGATACGGAACGCCGTAGTTGTATTCGTGATTGCCGATCGCAGCGGCGTCGTACTGCATTGCATTCATCGCCGCGATGATGGGATTCGCTGAATCGGCGAACTGTTTCATCGCGATGTACGCGAATGGATTTCCCTGCAGCAGATCCCCGGCATCGACAAGCAGAACCCGGCCGGGGTTCGCTGCGCGAATCGAGTCGACTATCGTCGCCGCGCGGGTCAGGCCTCGGATGGACTCAGCCGAGTCAGCGTAATAGTCCCATCCTCGAATTCGACCATGAACGTCGGTCGTGCTGAGTACCAGAAGCTCCGTCTGATTTGCAGCCGATCCAGACGACGGCGTGGTCTGAACCGATGGATTTGTGCAGGCGACAAGGGTCGCCAGTACCACTGCGGCAGTTGGACGTTTCATGACCGGATTATAACGTCTTCGCCGAATCGTGACAGAAGCCAAGTTGACCGTTTATCGCTGCCATTTCAGCTTTAATGAATGGAATCCACTTCGGCGGGCAGTGAACTCGTGCTCGTCGTAGACGATGAGCCGCATATCGTTGCGCTAGTCGCCTATCACCTGGCCAAAGCCGGCTACCGCGTAGCCACCGCCAAGACCGGCACCGATGCGCTTGCGCGTGCGAACCAGGCGCGCCCGGCGCTTGTCGTTCTCGATCTTATGCTTCCAGGCATGTCCGGTTTCGAAGTGCTGAAGAAGCTGCGCGCGCGCGATGACACTCGCGATGTCCCGGTGCTCATGCTCACAGCGCGTCGTGACGAGCCGGACCGCGTTGAAGGTCTGACACTTGGCGCCGATGATTATCTGACCAAGCCATTCAGTGCGCCCGAGCTGGTGCTGCGTGTCAAAGCAATTCTCAGAAGGACCGGCTCAGCGCCTGCGTTGCGCGACGTGATGGTGATTGGACCGCTCCACATCGACCGGTCCGCGCACCGCGTGACTGTCGACGACAACGAGATCGATCTCACTCCAACAGAATTTCGCCTTTTGCTTCTTCTCGCCGAGCGAAGCGGCCGTGTTCAGGCAAGGTCGCATCTACTCGAGACTGTGTGGGACGCGGCGCCGGACATTCAGACGCGCACGGTTGACATGCATGTGCAGCGGCTTCGCACAAAGCTGCAGCGCGCTGGCGACATGATCGAGACTGTTCGCGGTTTCGGGTACCGCTTCAATGAACAGGCACTCTCCAGCGCGTGAGACTCACCCAGCGCGTACTTCTCTATTCGTTCATCATAATAGTAGTCCTGATCGTTGCGATCCTGGCTATCGTCGACAATCGGCTGCATGGCAGCATCACGGCAGAGAGCGAAGCGAGTCTCGAGCGTGAAGCGCGATTTGTAGCATCGCAATGGAAGCCGGGCATCGATCCAGACTCGCTCGCCAATACAGCAGGTCGTGCACTCGTGAGACGCGTTACTCTCGTCGATTCAGCGGGAGTTGTAGTTGGCGACTCAGAATTCGATGGAGGCGACCTTGAGCGTCTGACCAATCATCTTTTCCGGCCCGAGGTGATGGAAGCAAGTCGCAGCGGAGTGGGAATAGCGAGACGTCTTTCATCATCTCGCGGCGATGAGGAGCTCTACGTTGCGGTTCGTGCAGGCTCTGGTTTCGCACGCGTCTCGGTTGCTACCGGAATCATAGACAAGCTGTTCGATCGTGCGCGGCGTGACATTATCGTAACAGGACTGGTAGCTCTCTTTGCGGCGATGTTCGTCTCCGCGTTATTCGCGAGAAGAGTTTCGCGACCGATAATCGAGCTGCGCGATGCTGCTCAAGCTCTCGCCGATCGCGATTTCAGTGCTCAGCCGCGAATCGATGCACCCGGTGAAGTAGGTGAGCTTGCGGCGTCGCTCAATCAGCTGTCCGTCCGCCTCGAGTCTCTCGAGGCGGTTCGTCGCGATTTTGTCGCGAATGTCTCACACGAGCTTCGCACACCGCTGACTGTCGTAAGCGGATTCGCTGAAACTCTTGCTGAAGACGATTTGAACAACGCGACCCGCAAGGAGTTCGCGGGCATGATCGTCACGAATACAAAGCGAATGCAGCATATCGTCGATGATCTTCTCGATCTATCCCGTATGGAATCCGGTGGATGGATTCCGAAGCCGGAGAATGTCGATCTCACTGAAAGCGTTCAGGAAGTAATCGGCACTTTGGAGCCGGCGCTCATCGAAAATGGGCCCTCGATCCGGACGTACATCCCTGCTGCGGCCGCAACAGTTTTCGCCGACCGCACCGCAGTACACCAGGTGGTGAGCAACCTTGTAGGAAATGCGATCCGTCACACGCCTGAAGGCGTCATAACGGTCTTCAGCGAAAAAGACCCTGAAGGCGTGTGGCTCGGTGTGCGGGACACAGGCGAAGGAATCGCCGAAGAACACCTTCCACGAATTTTCGAGAGGTTCTATCGCGTTGATTCAGGCCGGTCGCGTGACCAGGGCGGTACGGGTCTTGGACTGGCTATTGTGAAGCACATGGCCGAAGCGCATGGCGGGCGCGTGAGAGCGACGAGTCGAGTGGGGGAAGGAACATCGATTGCCGTTTTTTTCCCGTCGAATGAGACCTCCATTGTAAAGCGAGCGTAACGGAACGGGCAGTTTTCACACTTGAGACCTCAGGGCACGAGATATTTGAGCGTCACCCTGACTTGAGGTCATCAATTGAAAGCACTTCTGGCCGCTCTTGCGGCTTTTGTAATCATACCCTTTGCCGCTCGCGCCCAGTCCTCGAATCCACCTGCGCCGCCAAAAGACACGGCGAATGCGGCAGCGAAGCCTGCCTCACCGCCTCCGATTGATTTTTCGGGAATTCTCTTCGCGAACTACCAGTACCGTGGAGATCGCGGTCCGCAGAAGTCAGCGAACAAGTTCGATGTAGAGCGAGCGTACCTGACGTTCCGGATGCCCGCGGGTGACAAGCTGAGCATCAGGATTACAGCTGACGTATTTCAACAAAGCACGCCCGGGTCGGATTCGTTCTACCGCGGATGGGTGATTCGCGCGAAGTACGCCTATCTGCAATACAACTACCTGAATCGTCCTGATTGGAAAGCAAATGCACGGATTGGTTTGCTTCACACCGTGTTCATCGATCACGACGAGCAGTTCTGGCCACGATGGATTTCTCCAAGTCCAACCGAGCGTGCGGGGTATTTCGCTTCTGCCGATGCCGGAATCGCATCGACAGTTTCATTCCCGAAAAAAATGGGGGAGCTCTATGCGACCGTTACGAACGGCCCAGGCTACACATCGAGGGAGCTCGATCGATTCAAGGATTACGCAGCACGATTGACATTCACGCCGTGGGCTTCTGACGCATCGAACCCGCTAAAGTCAATCGACTTCAGCGTCTGGGGTTACAAGGGCGCAACTGCAAGCAAGTTCGTCGACGGTGGCGCTGGACAGATCGGACGAATCGGCGAAGCACTCGAACGAGACCGATGGGGAGTTCACCTCGGCAGACTCGATCCAAGACTCACTGCAGCAATTGAATACGCGTCCCGAAAGGAAGAAGGGGAGATCGGCGCAAACAGCGTCGCATCGCCTCGCGAAGTAACCGACAGCACCGGGACTTTGTTCTCGGTATACGCGCTTGCGCGTCCGTTCCCCTCTGTCGGAGGCAAGCCGCATCCGCTTTCGCTCGTAGCGCGCTGGGATCGTGTAAACGTGAACACGGACAGCGAATCGAAATACGATGTCGTCATCGCAGGTCTGATCTGGGATTTGTCGAGCAAGGTGTCGATGTCGCTCGACTATCAGGAGAACAATCCCGTTGAAGGAAATCCAATAGCGTCGAGCAAGATCTGGTTCGCTCATTTCGTCGCTCGTTTCTAGAAAAACAATTCAAAACTCGAAGGGAGTATTCTTGAAAAAAAACTGGGTTGCTGCGTTTGCGATCGCGTCGCTCGGCGCAATCGCCTGCAGCGGTGAGAAGTCGCCAGGCAGCTCGACGCCGGCGGCGGAGACAAAAGACGGTGGATCGGTTGATCTCACTGGTGCGGGAGCAACGTTCCCGTATCCACTGTATTCGAAATGGTTTGCTGATTACGCCACAGCGAGCGGCGTGAAGATCAACTATCAGTCGATCGGATCTGGCGGCGGCATTCGACAGCTGTCGGAGGGCACAGTGGATTTCGGTGCATCCGACAGTCCGATGAAGGATGAGGAAATCGCAAAGGCCAAAGGTCCGGTGATGCACTTCCCCACCGTGCTCGGCGCAGTTGCTATTACATACAACCTTCCCGAAGTAACGACTGCGCTGAAACTCTCCGGTCCTGTGCTCGCAGATATTTTCGCGGGACGCATCACCAGGTGGAACGATTCCAAGATCGGAGCGATGAATGCCGGTGTGAAGCTTCCGGCAACGGATGTACTCGTTGTGCATCGAAGCGATGGAAGCGGCACGACGTTCGTCTTCACGGATTATCTGTCGGCAGTAAGTCCTGCGTGGTCATCGGGCCCGGGGCGCGGGAAGGAAGTTTCCTGGCCTGTCGGTCTTGGTGGGAAGGGCAATGATGGTGTCGCAGGTCAGGTGAAGCAGACGCCTGGTGCGATCGGATACGTGGAGCTCGCATACGCGAAACAGAACAAGCTCCCTTATGCATCGATCAGGAACGCTGCCGGACATTTTGTCGCTCCTTCTCCGGAAGGAATGACAGCCGCTGCAGCCGGCGTAGCTGAAAAGCTTCCTGCGAACACGGACTACCGCCTTTCCATAGTGAATGCAGCGGGCGCGAATGCTTATCCGATTTCGTCGTTCACCTGGATTCTCGTCTATCAGCAGCAGACCGATGCCGTGAAAGGCCGCAAGCTTGTTGATTTCATGAAGTGGGCGCTCACTGAAGGTGAGAAGCAGGCTTCGGCACTCGATTACGCACCTCTTCCCGCATCGATGGGCAGCCGTCTGGTTGCACGACTCGATTCGATAAAGGTCGGCACAACGCAGTGACCGATTCGACAGTGCCCCTGACTGGGAGTTCGATACTGGATTCCCGGTCAGGTGCTCCCGCAAAAACTTCGGCGCGCGGTGATCGAGTATTTCAAATCGTGATCACCGCGTTTGCTGTCTCGATACCGCTTCTTCTCTTGATCATTGCGGTGTCGATCGGCATTGCCGCGTGGCCCGCACTGTCCCGTTCCGGACTTTCATTTCTTACCGGCAGCAAATGGGATGTCGCGGCTGGCGAGTTCGGCGCAGCGCCGGCAATCTACGGTACAGTCGTCTCATCAGCGCTCGCACTTCTGATCGCGACGCCACTTGCGCTTGGAGTTTCGATCTTCCTCTCGGAGATCGCACCCAGGTGGCTAAGACAGCCGATAGGATTTCTCGTCGATCTCCTCGCCGCAATTCCCAGCGTTGTTTACGGACTTTGGGGACTCTTCGTTCTCATTCCACTGCTGCGTGATCCAGTTGCGCCATTCCTGAAAGACACGCTGCATCTCGGCGACACCCCTTTGTTCAGCGGACCGAATTACGGTTACAGCATGTTAGCCGCGGGTATCATCCTCGCGATCAT
>JBKPNY010000093.1:0-38072 GCA_046732835.1 Gemmatimonadota bacterium
CCTGAATCCGGCGTCCCGGGACTGGGGTCACGCGACCGGCGTCCCGCGACCGGCGTCCCGCGACCGGCGTCAGGCGACCGGCGTCAGGCGACCTCGTTCAGCGCGTGCCGTCTATGCCAAAGTTTCCCTGATCCTGACCTGAAACTCCTTCTGGCGTCGGACTCTCTGGTGGAATCCACGGCTCAGCGCCTTCGATAGCATCCTGCACATCGTATGTCCCGCCGACGTCATCCGCCGCGCGATCAGCGAGGTGCTCCGCCTCGGGGCTGAATGGCCGGGGAACATCACCGAGCATCAGTCCAGCGTGCTCTTCCTCATCGGCAAGATGTTCGTCGATTGCTTCAGGGCTTTGTGCGCGACGAATCTCATCCACCACGATCTCGTTGTCGAGATTCCTGACGGCGATAACGTCCGTCAGGACATGATCGACTATTCGGAGCTCTTCCTCAGTTCCAACGCGGCCGGAGAGCCTCACCGCGCCGTCGTTTACGTCGACAGTTATGTCGTTGACGTCGAACGCCTTCTCTGATCGAAGCACGTCGAGCACATAACGCTTGAGCTCGTCGTCACTCAGGTTCTGGATTTCGTCGCTGTTGTCAAAATCGTCGGCCATGTTTTCTCCCTCATGGCGCGAAGGACATGACGTCGCGCCGGTTCAGCGGAAGAGGAGGTACGATGCCCCGAGCGTCAGCCCGAGATTCTTCTTCCAGAAGTTTTTGGCCACCTTCGCACCCAGAACCGTGGTGTTGTCCGACGTCGTCGCGTAGTACGTGGCTGGATATTCGTACTTGTAAATCCACGTTCCCGCATCGGCGCGCAGCTGGAATCTTCCACCCGGCACAATTCGAAAGCCGCCGCCTAATGAAAAGGCAAATGTGGTGCCGAGATTGAAGGGGTCGTCTTCGTTCTGCTTGTCGAGATCGCTTGCCAGCCCGATTCCCATGTTCACGACGGGAACGATCGCATGCCAGCTGCGCTGACCGGTGAGATTGAGTGAGAAGCCAAGATCAGTGAGATAGATCGGCCAGCTCTGGATCCCGAGGTCGCGTGTCGAGCGTGGCTCGAGCGGATTGATCACCTGCCGCTCGCTGTTCACACGCGCAATCCTCGCAACGAACTGAACCGGACCACCAACAGTGAGCTCATAACGAATTCCTTCCATCGGCGCACTCCGCGGGGCAACGCCAGCGGGATCCTTGGCAGCCATGTAATAGCCCCCAAATGCCGTGATCTCGTGCTTGAACTCGAGGTCGCGAAAAGGACTCTGGGGCGGTGGATATCCAACATCCACCTGCGCCGAGAGAGGTGCTGCAAATAAAAATGACGCGATCGCAAACAAACTTCGCTTCATGCAGTTGCTCCAAGATTTTTTCCGGTCATTTCACCGGGCTGACCGATGCCCATCATCCTTAATATAGTAGGCGCCACATCACATAAAGCTCCACCGCCCAAGAGCTTAGGCATGCTTTCGTCATTCATCGCGACTAGTGGAACCGGATTCGTTGTGTGAGCGGTATGTGGTCCGCCAGTCGCCGGGTCGATCATCATTTCCGCGTTTCCATGATCTGCGGTTATCAAAAGCCGCGTTCCTGTTGCTTCTGCTGAGCGAATGACGCGCGCGAGACACTCGTCGACTGTTTCGACGGCGCGAATCGTCGCCTCGATCGACCCTGAATGTCCCACCATGTCGGCGTTCGCGTAATTGCAGAGAATGAAATCATGTGACTTCGCTTCGATCGCTTTGCACAGTCCATCGGTGATTCCCGGCGCGCTCATCTCGGGCATCAAATCGTATGTGGCGACCTTCTGGCTAGGCACCAGAACACGGTCCTCTCCCTTAAACGGAGTTTCATTCCCTCCGTTAAAGAAATAAGTCACGTGCGCGTACTTCTCGGTTTCCGCCGTCTTGAGCATTGTGCGCGAATTCTTTGACAACACCTCGGCGATGATGTTCGCCATCGACTGCGGGAGGAATGCAACGGGGATGTTGAATGTGCTGTCGTACGAAGTAAGGCTGGTGACAAGAATTTTCGGACGATGTGCGATTTCAAATTCCGAAAACGAAGGATCGATGAGCGTGCGAATGATCTGTCTCATTCGATCGGCGCGATAGTTCACACCTATTACTGCATCTCCATCGCGAATGGGTGCAACCGCTTTTCCATCGCGCTCGATTACAACAGGAACGATGAACTCGTCCGTGACGTCAGCGTCGTATGATGCCTTGATCGCATCGAGCGGTGACGATGCAGAGGGCCCCGTTCCCTCGACGACAGCACGATAGGCGAGCTCAGTTCGAGGCCATCTCTTGTCCCGATCCATCGAGTAGTAGCGTCCGGACACACTCGCGACTTCGACGGTGGTGTTTCCGACACCTGATACCGCGTTGTTCCGGGTTATATGATCGAGCAACTGCTGCATGTAGCCCAGGCCGGAGCGAGGCATGGTGTCGCGTCCGTCCATGAACGCATGAATCGCAACGCGCGGAACTTTCTGTTTTATCGCGAGATCGATGAGTGCAAAGAGATGTGAGTCGATAGCGTGGACTCCGCCCTGGCCAATCAATCCCATCAGATGGAGCGTGCCGCCGGACTTCTTTACGTGCTCGCAGGCAGCAATGAACGCGGGGTTTCGAAAAAAACTTCCATCTTCTATGGCGGTCGTTATTCGAACAAGGTCCTGCATTACCACTCGACCGGCTCCGAGGTTGAGGTGGCCGACCTCGCTGTTGCCTATCTGCCCACGGGGAAGGCCAACCCTGAGACCCGACGCTTCGAGTAGTGTGCGCGCAGGATGGTTCCAGATTGAATCCCATGTCGGCGTGCGAGCGAGAGCGATTGCATTGCCCTCTTTTTCCGTCCTGTAGCCCCAGCCATCGAGAACGATGAGAGCAACGGGACGCCGTGGATCGACAGCCATATTTGCCCGAAAGGTGTAAGTGTGTACGTTCTCCCTAATCTAGAACCAGAACTGCGGTACCGGCTATCTGACGCCAACCAGAACCGCGGTACCGGATACCGGTTAAATCACATCGCGATGCACAAGATTTTTATTGCTGTTGCAGTCATGAGCGTCACATCACTCTCCGCTCAGGAGAGCTCACCGCATGTGGCGACGAAATCGATTCCGATCAGAAGCGCGCCCGTCACTTCGACAACGCCAACACCTGCTGTGGGACAGCTGGCGAAAGGCGCAACCGTCGACGTGATCGGACGGGATCGCGAATGGGTGCGCGTGCGGCTCGAGGGATGGGTTCGTGAATCTGATCTCACCGTCGCGGACAGCACACTTCGACCGTTGAGTGCAGCGGATGTGAGAAGCGATCCGACGGGTTCGCAGGGCAAGCTGGTTCAATGGCAAGTCGACGCAATCTCGCTTCAAACTGCCGACGCGCTCCGCACCGGACTTGAGCCGGGCGAGCAGTATCTGCTCGCCCTGGGACCCGGCGCTGAAAAGACGCTTGTATATCTTGCAGTTCCGGAATCGCTGCTTCCGACTGCGCGAACTCTTCGGCCACTCGCACCGATCATTGTCACCGCACGAGTGCGCAACGGACGAAGTGAGCCGGCCGGTGTACCAATACTGGATCTTCAAAGCATCTCGAGGCGATGATGGCAGAGGAATCAGGCACTTCCACTACTCCTGATCCCGGAGACCGACGCGACCCGCAAGGCGGTCGCACCGGTGACAGGCGACGGGGCGGATGGCGCGAGTTCCGTCGCGCGTATCCTGGTTTTGTTTTCACGCTCTTCGTTGGATTGATCGCGATGCTCGCTATCGACGGGCTCCTGATCATGAAGCGGCGCGCTTACGCCAATGAGGTCACTCGACTTCAGGCGAACATGACCGACCAGGAGCGCTCAAGGACAGATGCAATCGTGGAAGCGGAGAACAACAAAACGCGAATCGCTCTGGAGCTCGCACGCCGTCAGGCGCAAATCGAGAAAACACTGCACATCTCCATCGCGGTGGACAGTGGGAAGATGTACCTCGAGCGCGAGGGAGTCGTGCTGCGGGAAATGGCAGCCGCATTTGGACCCGAAGGAAAGGTCGGCCCTGATTCAATTCCCGTTGTAATTCCGCGCGGTGAGATGTCAGTAGCCACAATTGGCACAGACAGGTTCACTCTCGACGGGGGCACAGTGATCAGTGCATCGAGCGCTCCGCAGCCGGCACAGGATCCCGATCCGATTCCGCCAGGAAGCGTGCGGGTTCCGCTCGCCGACATGAAAGCAATTCTGCCGAATCTCAAAGTCGGCATGCCTGTCTATTTCTACTGAGTCACCAAGATGCAATTCATAGATTCGATCGCTAACGGCGGAAAATGGGTGTGGGGACTTCTCATCCTTTTCGCTCTTGCAACAACCGGCAGCGTAGCCCTCCTGAACAAAACAGCGGTGCTCCGCTACGAGCGCGACGTCAACCGCATGGTGTTCAACGACAACCTTGGCGTGCTCGAGGAAGTGAGAGCAAAGCTTGGCACCACCGAAGACAGCTTGAAGAGGCTCGTATCGAGCACCACAACGGTTACGCCGACCCAGCCCTACATTGTCGTCAGCATCGCCGAGAATCAGCTGTGGTACAAACGAGGGAATGAAGTTCTGTTCAACGCACCGGTTGCGACGGGCAGCGGAAAGACTCTGATCTCAGGCTCAGGTGGAAAACAGTACAAGTTCGAAACTCCGCGCGGTCGCCTCACTGTGCAGGACAAGGAAGTAGATCCGGCGTGGGTTCCTCCCGACTGGCATTTTCAGGAACAGGCTAACAAGCGCGGACTCGGCCTGGAGCACATGACCCGGTCGACAGTGATTCCCGCTGGCGGTGGAGCGGTGATCAAGGTGAGCGGATCCGAGGTGGTGAAGCAGTTTCCTGACGGACACCAGGTCGCGCTCGAAGCGAATGATGGTCGCGAGATTGTCGCGAACGGCAACATTCTGATTCCTCCTTACGGTGTGAATCAGCGGCGGTACAAGGGTGTACTCGGAACGAGGCGGCTCGTGCTCGGCGACGGATACGGAATTCACGGGACGAATGCGCCTGAAACGATCGGACGATCGGTCAGCCACGGTTGTGTGCGGCTGAGAAATGAGGATATTGAGAAGCTGTACGACATGGTTCCCGTTGGGACGCCGGTCTACATCTATTGAAGAAGACCAGAAATGCGGTACCAGGTACCGGTAGAATGAAAACCAGAACTGCGGTACCAGGTACCGGAAAGACGCCGGATACGCACCGCGTAAACAAATGGTAAAAACCCGTGCAGATTTGTGATTGCGCTGGGTGCATTTCATACTAGGTTGTGAGGCCATGGATTCACCATTTTTCCGCCGGGGGGGCGACCTGACCGGCGAAAAATTATATCGTCATAAACGACCCGCGCTCATCGTGACGCTGGGTCTGATTGTTATTGCGACCCTTGGAGCACTCCAGTTCAAGGCTCCGGACGCCTTCGGAAGAAAGCCCTTCGCCAGTTTCCTGTCGCGACGGGTTCCTCTGGCCGCCCCTTCAGCGACTGCATTCGGTGAGAGCGGAAGTGTTCTGCTCAAGTTTGCGATGCCCGGCAGCAGCATCGAGTATCCCCTCAACGTTCACGGCGATCCTTCATCGCTGGAGTACAGCTGGGTTCGCCTTGGCGACAGCACCATGGTCCAGCCGGCTGAGCAGTTATCCGGCGCTCAAGTCAACGTGCCGGATAAGGCGGGGTTTTATCGACTGGCGCTTGTGCGAGGAGAGAGGCAGCGCATCGTCGAAGGTCTGACGGTCGCGGTGCTCGTCCCTTTCAAGGAAAAAGAAGGGGTGATGCTCAACGGATATCGGATCGGGACATATCTCGCTGAGAAGATCGCGGGAAATCAGGATCCGCCCGAAGGTTTTCTCGAAATCAGCGAGAACGACATCGATCTGCCGATCAGCAAGCACCTCAAGGTCGGCGATTTTCTGAATCATGACACGCAGGAAACGTGGCCGCGTTACGCCGCAGTGAGTCCACGACTTCTCGATAAGATCGAGCTTGTAATCACCGAGCTTGCCCGCTGGCACGGTGGGACCACCGATGATGTGAGACTTGCTCTCGACGTGCATTCAGGATTTCGTGCGCCCGATCACAATCGCCGCATCAAGCGGGCTGCGAGAGACAGCCAGCATCAGTATGGAGATGCAGCCGATGTCGCGATCGACGCCAATGGCGACGGCAAGTACACGTCGATGGACAGCCGGATGGTCGGTCTCGCAGTCGAGATCGTGGAACTGAGACATCCGGATCTCGTAGGGGGACTGGGGATTTATACCAGTGGTCATACTCGTACCACGTACGTGCACATCGACGCCCGCGGCAAACGCGTTCGCTGGCGTGGCTGAGACGGAGATTAAATGAACGACATTCTGCGCGAGAAGCTCCTGCGCAAGCTCGACCTGATGCCTGATGACAAGCTCAATCAGGTTCTCGACTATATAGACTTTCTCGACTCGAAGTACGCGCCGAAGAACGCGGTATCGCCCAACCCGATCAGGACTTTTGCTGAAGGTGTTGAAAGCACTTTGAGAGCAGGGAAGGTTGGAGCGAGTGCGATCTCGGGAACCATGAACATCATGAACAAAGCAGTGGGCGCGATTTCAGAAGTCGCACAGGCTGGCAAGTCTGTTGCAACGGGGCTGATGGGCGCTGCATCAGCTGCCCCTGAGAGCGCACAGCCCGAGACTCCGCAGGATATTCCGCGCGGTGGACCGCACGAGCTGGGCAGCAAGCTACCGCACACTGACGGAGACACGGGCGAGTGACCACAGCAAAGAGACGCAGCGCATCCACGAGCGGCAGACGTCCGCGAACCCTGCCGCCGGACGTCGAAGTTTCGAGCACACCTCGCACCGGTGCGAAGCGCACAGTCATGGGCACCATCAGCGAGATCCCGAATTTCCTGCGTCTTCTGTATGGACTGATTACCGACAGTCGTGTGAATGCAGTCGACAAGCTCGTCGTAGCTGGAGCGATTGCCTACATCCTGCTGCCAATGGACATCATTCCCGATTTCGTTCCGTTCCTTGGCGAAGTCGATGACGTTTTTCTTCTGATTCTTTCACTCCAGCGGCTTATCGCGAATGCAGGGCGCGCTGTGGTTCAGGCATACTGGCCTGGCGATCCCGCTGAGCTTTCCGCGGGGAATCTCGAGAAGATCGTAGCTGCGTGCGTGTTTTTCCTTCCGCGCAGGATGAGGCGCCGTCTTCGAACTATCGGGCGCGTTTAGACTGGACGACAGAGGGGTCAGCCTTTACATTCAGCTATGGCAACTATAAGTCGCCCGACTTCTCAAAAGCCCGCTCAGCCGGCATCATCCGGGAGCGGGCTTTCGCGTTTTAAGGACCAGAGCGAAGAGCAGACTTCGACGCGCGGAATCGACCGCGTTCGCATCGACATGGCGCTCACGTTCGATGACGTCCTGCTCACCCCACGGCATTCGCTCGTCATCCCTCGCGACGTCGACACGAAATCGCGATTCACTCGAAAGATTCCGCTCAATGTTCCATTCGCGTCTGCCGCAATGGACACAGTGACCGAATCCGAGATGGCGATGGCAATGGCTCGCGCCGGCGGCATCGGAGTGATTCACAAGAACATGTCGATCGATCGACAAGCGGCAGAAGTCGATCGAGTGAAGCGATCCGAAAGCGGAATCATCTTGAATCCCATCACGCTGTCTCCCGACGCGACAATTCGCGAAGCGGTTGCACTGATGACGCGATTCAGAATTTCCGGAGTGCCGATTGTGAATCGCGAAGGTCAGCTCGTCGGGATTCTCACCAATCGCGATCTGCAGTTCGAGCGAAATCTCGACCAGCCTCTACGCGAGGCGATGACTTCAGAAGATCTCGTCACAGCGCCACTTGGAACCACTCTCGATGAGGCAGAGCGAATACTCGGCAAGCATCGAATTGAAAAGCTTCCGGTTGTCGACCAGACAGGGAAGCTTCGCGGACTCATCACTGTTCGTGACATTCACAAGCGGCGCGAATTCCCGAACGCCAACAAGGACGATCATGGCCGCCTTCGCGTCGCTGCCGCGATTGGCGCGGTGAATTTCCGCGATCGTGCACGCGCTCTGGTTGATGCGGGGGTGGATGTTCTTGTGATAGATACCGCGCATGGCCATAGCGATGGGGTCCTGGAGGCAGCGGCAATTGCGCGCGAAGCTTTTCCGGAGGTACAGCTTGTTGCCGGCAATGTCGCGACACGGGAGGGTGCAGCAGCTCTCGTTGAGCGCGGCGTCGACGCAGTGAAAGTTGGTGTTGGTCCCGGCTCGATCTGCACGACACGCGTTGTCACAGGCGTCGGAGTTCCACAGCTCACTGCGGTGTTCGACGCAGTCGAAGGTGCAGGGGATGTTCCTGTTATCGCCGATGGCGGCATCAAATACTCAGGCGACATCGTGAAAGCAATCGCAGCCGGCGCTTCGAGCGTGATGATGGGATCCATGCTCGCCGGCACCGAGGAATCCCCCGGTGAGTCGCTGCTTCTCGAGGGCCGACGATTCAAAATGATTCGCGGAATGGGAAGCCTTGGAGCGATGCAGGATGGAAGTGCTGATCGCTATTTCCAGGAAGGTGAGATGTCGCCGCGCAAGCTCGTGCCCGAGGGAATCGAGGGCCGAGTGCCTTATAAGGGTCCGGTCACCGACGTCATCTATCAGATGGTCGGCGGACTGCGCGCAGGAATGGGTTACGTTGGCTGCGCGGACATCGACGAGCTGCGACACGATGCTCAGTTCGTTCGCATCACCGCTGCCGGGTTACGCGAATCACATCCACACGACGTAACCATAACTCGCGAAGCACCCAACTATTCAGTCTGAAAACCAGAGAATCGGTACCAGGTACCGGTAGCTTTAGCTGTCAGCTACGAGCTAATTCCCGGTACCCGGTACCGCAGTTCTGGTTTTTCTGGTATCCGGTACCGCAGTTCTGGTTTTTCTGGTACCCGGTACCGCAGTTCTGGTTTTTCTGGTACCCGGTACCGCAGTTCTGGTTTCTTGTTGTAAGAATGTCAACATGAACAGCGATTTCCTTGACAATAGTTGCCGCGCGGCAACAACTTCCCGCCTGCTTGTAGCCTCCTAAATCCGCCGGTTTCCCGGAGAGAATCGAATGGGTATCTGGACCAAGAAAAGTATTGCTGTCCTGCAGTCGGAAGCAGGCGCAGAGGAAGGAACACATACATTGAAGCGCGCGCTTGGCGCGCTTAACCTGACGACGCTTGGAATCGGCGCAATCATCGGTGCTGGTATCTTCGTCCTCACGGGTACCGCCGCCGCGCAGTATGCCGGCCCGGCAATCGTATACTCCTTCATTCTCGCCGGTCTTGGCTGCCTCTTCGCCGGTCTCTGCTACGCGGAGTTCGCGGCAATGATTCCGATCGCAGGCAGCGCCTACACCTACGGCTATGCGACGCTCGGCGAGCTGATCGCATGGATCATCGGGTGGGACTTGATCCTCGAGTATCTCTTCGGCGCGGGAACAGTAGCGGTCGGCTGGTCGGGATATTTCTCTGCGTTCATGAACGAGCTCGGATTCAGAATCCCCGTTCAATACACCGGCGCACCGCTCGACGTCGTTGGCACGCACAATCTCGTCGCCTCGCAGATCTGCTACGATCCGGCAACGAATGACGTGATCAAGGTCGCAGCGGGATCTGTCTGCGACACCACCAAATACGCTGTCACGCACGGTGTCATCAATCTTCCGGCGATGATTCTCGTCGCATTGATGACAATGCTTCTCATAATCGGAATCAAGGAGTCAGCGCGGTTCAACAATCTCATCGTGATCGTGAAGATGGCGATCGTGCTTCTCGTCATCGGCTTTGGATTCATGTACGTGAACTCCGACAACTGGCATCCGTTCGTTCCACCGGGGACAGGTAATTTCGGTGAGTTCGGGTGGAGCGGAGTTGTGAGAGGCGCCGCAGTCATCTTCTTTGCGTATATCGGATTCGACGCGGTGTCCACTGCCGCTCAGGAGGCAAAGAATCCGCAGCGGGACATGCCGATAGGAATTCTGGGGTCGCTCGCGATCTGTACGGTTCTTTACATACTCATGTCGCTCGTCATGACGGGACTTACGAGCTACAAGAATCTCGACGTGCCGCATCCGGTGTTTATTGCGATTGCCGCAGCCGGACCTGATCTCGCGTGGCTGAGGCCGATCATCAACATCGGTGCGATTGCCGGCCTTGCCTCTGTTGTGCTCGTGATGCTCATGGCGCAGCCGCGAATTTTCTTCTCGATGGCCCGCGACGGACTGCTGCCGCCGGTGTTCGGCAAGGTGCACCCGCGGTTCCGCACTCCTTACATCACGACGATTCTCACGGGCGCTGTCTGCATGGTCATCGCCGGCCTCTTCCCGATCGGTCTGCTCGGCGAGCTTGTCTCGATCGGCACACTGCTCGCGTTTGTAATCGTCTCGGCGGGAATCATCGTTCTGCGCAGGAAGAGCCCGGATCTGCCGCGTCCATTCCGCACGCCGCTGGTTCCGCTCGTGCCGATTCTCGCCATCGCCATCTGCGGCTACATGATGTACAGCCTTCCGGGAGATACGTGGATTCGTCTGATCGTGTGGCTGGTGATCGGACTGCTGATCTACTTCCTGTACGGAAAGTCGCACTCGCGGATCGCCGCAGCTTCAACGAGTGGTTGATCTACTAACAGTATCGAAAGAAAGAAAAGAATCGATCGAGCGTCTCGCGCGGGAGTTCCGCGCGGGGCGCTCTGTCGTTCTGTCCACGCACATCAACGCCGACGGCGATGGATGTGGCTCTGAGGCTGCGCTCGCGCGAATGCTGACGTCACTCGGCATGACGGTGCGCATAGTGAATCCGACACCATGGCCCGAGACCTACGAGTTCCTTCTCGACGCTGATGTCGTGGACGCTACGTCCGAGGGATCTTCCGCGGTGAAGAAAGCCGATCTCCTGGTGGTGCTCGACATCAGCGATGTAAAGCGGCTCGGCTCACTGTCGGATACCGTGCGCGGCCTTCGTATTCCCAAACTTGTAATCGACCATCACATCCCGAGTGATGAGCCGCCAGGCACGGACATCCTGAGTGACACTGCTGCGTGCGCAACGGGAGAGCTGATCTACGACGTAGCGACGACGCTTGGCATCGAGATCACGCCGAAGATTGCGACTGCTCTTTACGTTGCAATTCTCACGGATACTGGTGGCTTCAGGTTCGCGAATACAACGGCGCGCTGTCTTGCGGTTGCATCACAGCTTCTTGCTGCCGGCGTGGAGCCGGAGGAGATGTACCGCCGGCTGTATGCGTCGCATCCGATCGGACGGCTGCATCTTCTCCGCGATGCGCTTGCAACTCTCGAGGTTGATCCGGCTTATGGGATCTCATGGATCTCAGTCGCGGCGGGCGCTGCTGAAGAATACGGGCTCAAGTCGGAGGACCTCGAAGGACTTGCCGAACACCCGCGATCAGTCGGTGGAACGCGAATGGCAATTTTCTTCCGTGACCTTGGGCATGGAAAAGTGAAAGTGTCGTTCCGCAGCACGGGCGACGTGAACGTAAATGAGTTCGCGCGAAAATTCGCCGGAGGTGGCCACGCGCGCGCCGCCGGTGCACTGATTCCCGGTACGATCGAGGAAGTCAGGCACTCCGTGGTTGCGGCAGCGCGCGAGTTTGTGGGTAGCGTTACACCGACAGCTCTTAACGGTCGAGCTTGAAGACAAAGAGCTGCTGAACCACCTGCGGGACGGCTTTGTTTCCGATTCTCGCCGGGGCGAATCTCATCTGTCTGACTGCCTTCGCAACCGACTCGCTGAAGAGCTCGTTCGTCGATGAGATAATTCGAATCGATTCGCGGACGGCATCACCTTTCGCGTCGACTATGAACTGCGCGATAACACGTCCCTCGATTCCCGCAGCTCGAAGAGCTGCCGGATACACAGGAGTTGGCTGATTGGAGAGCGCTGACACAGGCGTGTCGACCTCGTGAGCATCGAATGCCTGCGACGGGTCGCTCGACAAACCGATCGGCTGACCCGCGGGTGAGCCGGTGACACCTCCGGTGAATTCATTGGTCGATCTTACTGCTGCCAGCTCGACGGTGGGCGATGGAATGTTCGTGTTTATTGCAAGTGAGATTTGTCCTGGTGTGGCGACGGAGCGTGTCATCGGCGACGACGCTGGTCGATCACTGCGCGTCGGGCTGATGCTGTGAGTGACAGGCAATGGGTTCACCCACACCAGCGGTGGAGTTGTTTCGGGGTCCTGATCCTGGATCGCCTTGGCGGTCGTAAAATACGCTGCGACAGTAATCAGAATGAGGTGAATCCCGACGCTCGCTGCTGTTGTGCTTTCGTTCCGGACGAAATGCGACTGTGATTCGATGAGCTTCGTGAACATGCTGCCTCCCGGTTGTTGCCTACGTTCCAGGAGATTGACGAAGCACACCAGTAGCCTTTGCACAACTTCACCCACACGTAATTCTGAATGAACAGATTCGCTAATGAGTCGTTAATCTTCGCGTAATGAATCGTCCTCCGGACATGGAAGCCGGCATCTCCACCCATCGACCCAACATCCCGTCGCTCACCGGATTGCGCGCGGTGGCCGCGCTTCTCGTGGTGCTGTTCCACTACAAGTACATCGTGCCCGGACTCGGACAGTCAACAGCGCCCGGTGCACGCGTGATTCAAGCGGGATTTGTCGGCGTCTCGCTGTTCTTTGTGCTGAGTGGATTCATTCTCGCCTACACTTACATCGATGACGATGGCTCTCTCCGGGGAAGCTGGAAGGATTTTCTTTTTGCGCGATTCGCGCGCGTGTATCCCGTATATCTGTTTGCTCTCGTAATTGCTCTGCCGATCTTCATCGACATCTCGCTGCTGCATCCAGTCGGCGTGATGAAGCTCAAGGATACAGTGCGAACAGCAGTGCTTACGCCGATCCTGCTCCAGGGATGGACGCCAAAGCGCGCATGGATGTGGAACGGACCAGGATGGTCGCTGTCCGCAGAAGCTTTCTTCTATCTGCTGTTTCCTGCAATTGGAGTGTGGCTCGCGAAGCAATCGCCGAAACGACTGCAGGTGATTACGCTCCTCTCCTGCCTGTCACTCGTGATCCCACAGCTTGTGTTTGGTGCGTCGAGGCCCGGTGGAATTGAATCAGTAACCTCATCGACCTATGGACCGTGGGTCGCGTTTCTTAAATTCTCGCCGCTGATTCATTTTCCGCAGTTCGTGATTGGAATCGTTACAGGTCTCGCATTCCTTGCCAGGAGAGGATCGGCGAAGCCAACGAGCTGGCAGACGATTGCAGTGTTTGCTGGTATTGCCTTCGTACTCGTGTTGAGCCATCGAATACCGTATCTCCTTCTGCAGGGTGGAGCGCTGGCTCCGTTGTTTGCCCTGGCGATCTACATGCTTGCCTGTGGCGGTGGGATAGCGGGGACACTGCTCTCGCATCCGGCTGCGGTGCGAATGGGTGAGGCAAGTTATGCACTCTACCTCATTCACATGCCATTGTCCTGGTACCTGACGAAGGGACTCCAGATGATGGGCTGGCCACGCATTGAAGCGTGGACCGGGCTTACAGCGTTCGTGCTGATTGCACTCCTGTTTTCGTTCGCGATTTTCAGCGCCGTCGAACAGCCGGCTAGGGAACGGCTGAAAGCCTGGTACCGCGATCGTTACCCGTGGGGACGATTCAGGCTGTTCTCGGTGCTGAATCCATCAGGGTAGCGTTTCTTGAGCTTCTCGACGTTCATCTGAGCGATGTCGCCGAGTCCGATGCCGATTCCCCTAGCGCCCATTGCGCAATACCAGAGAATATCGCCTAGCTCCTTTGCGATCTTGTCGCGCGTGTCATCGTCGAGCGGATGCCCGTGGAACATCACCTTCTTCACGTGATCGGCGATCTCACCTGCTTCGCCGTTCAATCCAAGAGCCGCCGCATTGAGCATTGTGCTCTCATCAACGAGACTTTCCTTCGATGCCGTGCGGAGCGCGAGCTCCTGATAATTGTCGAAATTCATTTCTTGCGGATTATGACGTGAGTTGCGCGCTCGCCGGGAATTGAGTCTGCGACCTCATATCCGAGCGCACGCATGTCGAGTCCATTGAACAGATGCTCGCCCTGACCCAACAGCACAGGCCTCACGGCGAGATGCATCTCATCGATCAATCCAGCCGACAGGTATTCGCGAACTGTCTGGACACCGCCACCAACACGAACGTCCTTTCCATTTGCAGCCTGTCGAGCCTGCTCGAGCGCCGATTCAATTCCGTCGGTGACGAAGATGAATTCGGTTCCTCCTTTCATCATTATCGGATCGTGCGCGTAATGAGTGAGCACGAATGTCTTGACGTGATAAGGCGGCTCGTCTCCCCACCATCCTTTCCAGTTGTCGTCGGGCCAGGGTCCGCGACTATGGCTGAACATGTTTCGGCCAAGAATCCACGCGCCCATTCCGCGCATTCCTTTCTCGGCCATCTGGTTATCCACGCCGGTTTCGCCGCCTTCCAGCCGCTGCATTTTCCGAAATTCGAGAGTCGGGAAAAACCAGCTCATGACCTCGGGGAATCCAACGCCGAGCGGATTCTCGAAAGATTGATTCGGTCCCGCTCCGAATCCGTCGAGCGAAACTCCAAAACTTGCGACTTTGAGCTTTGTCATCAGTGCTTGAGTGGTCGGACCTTGATCGAGCCATACATGCCCAGCTTGTAATGCGGCGGCGATTTCTCATCGTCCTGAAACCCGCAGTCGACGACATACTCACGACCCGGCAGGAATTCGATCACAAGATTGCCAAGAGGAGCCTTCCCTGAATCCGCATACAAAACGCCCATTCCACCGTTCTTCTCGAAGAGGTGCTCCACCTCTCCATCGACTTTGTCGATCGCAATCAGGCTGTCGAGTGTCTTTCCTTTCTTCAGCAGGCTGATATTGATCTCGTGACGGTGTTTCCCGGCGTTTCTGAATGAGATTGTGTGCATGCCCGGCGAGATCTCGCGCGGGTATTTGGAAAATGCATAATCAACCGCAACGATGGAATCGACCGACGAACGCGCGACCGGCGCCGGGGGGCCGGCGACATGAATCACTGAATACATGCCCATGTCAAAATGCTGCGGCGCTTTTTCGCTGTCGCGGAAGATGCACAGGACGCCATAATCCCGACCGGGAAGGAGATTCGCGGTCAATCGAGCCGGTGCTTTCGACTTCCCGTCGGCGAACAACACTCCTACAGAACCGTCGATATAGATGAGCTGTGACCTGCCTTCCTTTCGAGCGTTTACCACCTGCTCGATCTTTGCACCGCGCTTGAGCAGAAAAATGTTGAACTCGTGCCGCTGCTTGCCCGCGTTGCTGAACGTGAATGTCGTAGCCCCGGCGGGAAGATTTGACGGCACTTTGAACGCGTAGTCGACTCCAACGACCTCGACATTCCGCGCAGCGATACTTGTGCTTGCCGGAACTACACTCACAGCGAGCGCCGAAAGGAACAGAATGGTTTTCAAAGCTCTACCAGCTCGTCGTATGTCTCAGGTCTTCGATCGCGGAAGAACTGCCACGTATTCCGCACCTCGCGAATCTTGTCGAAGTCCAGCTCCGCAGTGATCAGCTCGGTCTTGTCCCGTGACGCGTTCGCGAGAAACTGTCCTCGCGGATCGCAGAAATAACTCTGCCCGTAGAACTCGCCGATATCCCACGGCTGCTCATGTCCCACGCGATTGATTGCGCCCACGAAATATGCGTTCGCCACTGCATGGGCTGGCTGCTCGAGCTTCCACAGATACTCTGACAATCCAGCGACAGTCGCCGACGGATTGAAGACGATCTCTGCTCCATTCAATCCAAGTGCGCGCGCGCCTTCAGGGAAGTGACGATCATAGCAGATGTACACGCCGACCTTTGCGTACGCTGTGTCGAACACCGGATACCCAAGATTGCCAGGCTTGAAGTAAAACTTTTCCCAGAATCCAGGCGCGACATGCGGAATGTGGTTCTTTCTGTACTTGCCGAGGTAAGTGCCATCGGCATCGATCACCGCCGCGGTATTGTAGTAGACGCCCGGTGATTCCTCTTCATAGATGGGAACAACGATCACCATGTTGTGTTTCTTGGCCAGCTGCTGCATCAGCTTCGTTGTCGGACCATCCGGAATGTGCTCAGTCGAATCATACCAGCGAGTAGTCTGCTCGGCGCAGAAGTAAGGACCGGTGAAAATCTCCTGCATGCAGACGATCTGCACGCCTTCACTCGCGGCTTTCTCAATCAGCGGAATGTGCTTCTCGATGTTTGCTTCCCTGATTGTCTCCAATGATTCATCTGTGCTGCACGCATGCGTGGCCTGAATCAAACCGCACTTCACGACTTTCGACATCGATTCCTAGCTCTCGGTAATTGGATGACTGAATGCAGGAGATTCTACGCTTTCGCGAGCGGTGCTCCTCATCAGAATTAGATAGAAGACAAAGCTCAGCGCAAACGTGACGAACCAGGCGTAAGTGTAGAGCCTGTCGAGCAGACCCGCATTGGCGACGACACCACCCGGCGTTGTTGCGGCGCGAATGAATCCTGGAACCACTGGAAGAACTGCGAGAACGAGCGCTGCGATTGCTCTCCAGTTCACCCCGTTCGAATACGTATAACGCCCCTGCAGTGAAAACAGGTCCTTCAGGTCCAGCTGCTGGCGCTTCACAATCCAGTAATCGGCGATAAGGATACCACCGAGTGCTCCCATCAGGCTCGAGTATCCGATGAGCCAGGTGAAAATGTATGCGGCCGCATCGGAGTACAGCTTCCACGGCATCATCACGATTCCGATGACCGCCGTGATCAGCCCGCCGGTGACGTAAGTGATTCTCCGCGGGCTGAGGTTGGAAAAATCGTTAGCAGGCGATACGACATTTGCAGCCATGTTCGTTGTGAGCTGCGCAGCAAGCACGACGAGTGCTCCGAAAACAATCACTGCCGGTGAGCCGATTCGGCTGATGAGCTCGACCGGGTCCCAGATCGCCTTTCCGAAGATCACAATGGTAGCGCTTGTGACTGCAACTCCAATGAATGCGAACAGCGCCATCGTCCCGGGAAGGCCAAGCGCCTGGCCGAGTACCTGAGACCGCTGGCTTTTTGCGTATCGAGTGAAATCTGGAATGTTGAGCGATAAAGTTGCCCAGTATCCCACATTTGCTGTCAGTGCTGCAGGGAAGAGAGTCCAGAACGGCGTGTTGCCCTGCTGAAGTCGTGCGGATCCGCGAAGAATTGTGCCGAGTCCCCCGCCGTTTCGAATCGCCCAGATGAGAAGTGCAATTCCGCCGAAAAGAAGAAGCGGTGCGGACCAGCTCTCGAGAACCTTGATGCCTTCAGTTCCCTTGAGAATGATCCACACCTGAATCAGCCAGAAGATCGCGAACGATATTGCCGTCGATGCGCCAATGTCGGCCCATCCCGGCCACAACGCTTTGATCAAAGCGTCGAGCGCAAGTCCGCCAATCCAGGTTTGAATTCCAAACCAGCCACATGCGACAATGGCGCGAAGAATTGCGGCGACGTTCGCTCCTCGAACACCGAAGCTCGCGCGACATAAAACCGGAAACGAGATTCCGTATTTCGTGCCGGCATGCGCATTGAGAATCATCGGCAGAAGCACGATGACGTTGCCAAGAAGAATCGTGATCAGCGCCTGATACCATGTCATGCCCTGCTGCATCAGGCCCGATGCCAGAGTGTAGGTCGTGATAACGACGGCCATGCCGATCCAGAGCGCGGCGATGTTGTACGTCGACCACGTTCTTCTCGACGGCGGAGTCGGCGCGAGATCCGGATTCCAGAGAGGACTGCTGGATAACTCGCTGTTGAGCTCTTCAGTAGCTACCATCGGGCGTTGTTGCTGAAATCTCCAGTAGGTATGCCGGCACCGCCTCTGAGACCGAGGTAGATGCCCTGTGCCTCACTCGGCAAAGAGACGAGCGCGGCTGCAAGCAGAGTCAGGGCTACCGGCTTTGCCAGCTTCATTCTGTTTTTCTCCGTTGATTGTCGACGACTAATCTGCGTCTCTTCGCGGGAGAAGTAGAGTAAAAGTTGATCCGACCCCCAATGTGCTGTCTACGAGGAGGTCCCCGCCCATCGCCCGAGCGAGGTCCCGGCTGATAGTGAGGCCCAGCCCGACACCCTCACGCGGCTGATTGAGCCTGCGGTCGAGCTGAACGAAAGGCTCGAAGATGTGGGTCAGCATCTTGTCAGGAATTCCAGGGCCGGTATCGGTAACGCTGATCAATGCAGTGCCATTGCGTGATTCAGATAACACGGTAAGCCGTCCACCTGGACTCGTGTACTTTGCGCCGTTCGTTATAAGGTTGAGCAGAATCTGCTGCGTCTTCTCACGATCGGCTCGAACGATGAGCTCGGGATCATGAGAGAGGTACGAGAACTCGATACCCTTCGCGCTGATTTGCGGCCTGACCATTGTTTCCGCATCGTGCATGACATCCTCGACGCGCAGGTCTTCGAGACGGATCTCGATTGCATGCGCTTCGAGCTGAGTAAACACGAGCACCTGCTCGATCAATCCCAGCAGGTATTCCTGGCTCCGCTTGATGCGATTGAGATCTGTTTGCTGCTCATCGTTCAGCGGACCGCGAATTCCCATCTCGAGAAGCTGCACATACCCGGCGATTGCATTGAGAGGAGTCCTGAGCTCGTGACTCATCGCGGCAAGAAAGTTTGCCTTCGCCGCGTTTGCATCTTCGGCTACGATCTGCGCCTTTTCAGCTGCATCTGCTGCATCGAGAAGCTTCTTGTTCGCTGCTTCGACTTCAGTCGCCATTCTATTGAAGCTCGCGCCGAGTCGTGCGATTTCACGATCGCCGGTCTCTTTGACGCGATGTGAGAAATCTCCACGCGCCATCGCTTCGGCAGCAATTGTCATCCTGGCAAGCGGCAGGGTGATTCGCCTGCTGATGATCCATACGGCGAGCGCTCCAAGAATGAGCAGCACAAGACTGATGAACTCGAACCGTCTTACGATGTCACGCGGTCCTGCACTCAGCTTCGAGACTGGATATTCCACTGCCACCGTCCATGGCACCGCCTGCGCATCCGCCATGTACATGACAACTCTCTCTCCCGGGATTACATCCGGGTGATCGAAAGTGGGAAGCCCGTGTGCGGAATCCGGATTTTGCGGAGGTGAAATCACGCGACCGGCGAGCGTCAGCCACAATGATCGATCCCTGTTCAACAGGAGTATCGTGTGAGTCTGTCCTGTAAGCTTGCTGATCGTCTTTTCTGTCTCGGGAATTGAATTGATCCTTCGACGCTGAGCGATCGTGCCGATCTTTCTCCCGTCTTCCATGACGGGCATTGTCGACCAATAGTAGACTCGGCCGCCTGATGTGTAGAAGCTGCCCACCGAAACTGTGCCGCCTGCGGCAACGGCTCCCATTCCCGGTCGATCACCACCCGATGCAGTATCTCCACTTCGGGCGACAGTCGTTCCATCGGCGCGCCACAGTTCGGAGACCAACCCGGAGTCCTGCGGAAGAATTCTCGATCCGAGACTTGCGAGGAGCCGCCGCACTTCTGCGATGTCGCGGCGGGATGGCGACGGCGATTCCAGAACGCGAACAAGGGCTTCGTCGCGCACGACGCCACGCAGCGCCTGCGAAGTCGCCGCGGGATTCTGATCCAGCAGCCTGGCGATCGTTGTGGTCGTCTGCTTGACCTTGTCAGCCGCGACGACTGCTGCAGCGCGACCTACTTCCCGGTTGAGTACGATCACTCCTGACAGGAGCACAACAAGGAGAACTCCGGTCAGGAGCAGCGGAAGCTTTCGCTCGATGGACATGCCCTTCACCTGGAAATTACTTCAGGCCTGCTCTCGTTCTTGGGAGCCACTTTCCCCGACCTTCTTCGCCCACAACGCGATAATCGCTGACGATGACATCTCCACGCGATAGCGTCGTTCGAGAAAAGCCTGCCAGATCCCAGCCCTGATATGGTGACCAGTCGGCATTCGTTTCCATCGTTTCGCAGTCGACCTTCATTGTCCTGTCTGGATGGATGATTGCCAGATCAGCATCGGCGCCGACTTCAATTGCGCCTTTCTGCGGATAAAGTCCCATGATCTTCGCCGGGTTGGTGCTGAGCTTGAGCGTCATCTCCTCGAGAGAGATGCGATTCTTGAGCACGCCGTGCGTGTAGGTGACGGGAAGAAGCGTCTCAAGACCGGGAAGTCCCATTGGAATTTTTGTCCAGTCGCCATTCCACATCGCTTTCTGCTCGCGCGTGAACGTGCACGTGTCTGTGGAGACAACTGACACTTCACCGTCCTTGAGACCTTTCCATAGCCGGTCAATGTCTTTCGGCTTCTTGATCTGCGGACAGCATGCGAAGAGGTGCCCGTCCTCGCGGTCGAACATCGAATCGTCGAGAACGAGATACTGTGCGCAGGTCTCAGCCAATACGGGCACTCCACGCTTTTGTGCCGCTTTGACGATCTCGGTGCCTTCCGCTGTCGACATGTGAACGATATACAGCTGGCCGCCAGTCACTTCACTCCACGTAACCACTCGTTGTATCGCTTCGGCTTCGATGAAGTTGGGTCGCGTCATGCGATGCAGTCGCGCACCGTACTCCTGCATGAGCTCAGGGGTGTGATGGCGCTCGATCAGCTCGTCCAGAACACGCGATGATTCCGCGTGCACGAGCAGCATCGTGCCGTATTCCTTCATTTTCTCCAGCGTTCCGAACAAGGCGCGGTCGTCGGACTGCCACCCTTCGGATTCATAGATCATGAATTCCTTGAAGGTGGTGAAGCCGCGATCGACCATTCCCTTGATCTGATCCTTGTGCTCGTTGTAGCGCGTGATGCAGATGTGGAACGTGTAGTCGATTATCGCTTTGCCTTCAGCGCGCTTCATCCACTTGTCGGCAGCATCGGCGAGAGAATCGCCCGCGTAAGGAATCGCGAAATCAATGAGAGCGGTGACACCGCCGCGGGCGCCCGCTCTTGTTCCGGTGCGATAATCGTCTGCTGACACGGCGCCCATGAAAGGGAGCTCGAGATGCACGTGCACGTCGAGTACACCAGGAATTACATGGTGGCCCTTGGCGTCGATGACGTGTGTGCCCGCGCCAACTTCGAGATCCTTTTCGATTGCGGCGATCTTCTCGCCGGAAATACCGATGTCCTTTACGCCCGTGCCTTTGGGAGTGACGACATTCCCACCTTTGACGATTGTGTCGAATCTCAAGCGCGAATTCCTCTTACGAAATTGATCCCAGCGATTGATGAATCACCTCAACGGCGAAGTCTGCATCAGCTGCCGTAATGCACATCGGCGGTTTGATGCGAATGACATTGCCATCGATTCCACCCTTGCCGACCAGCACGCCCATTTCCCGCGTGCGCTCGAGCAGCTCGAGCGTCTCCGCCTTTGCGGGCTCTTTGGTCGAACGGTCGCGCACCAGCTCCATTCCAAGCATGAGGCCCATTCCGCGCACGTCTCCGACGAGCTTGTGATCTGACATGAGCTTTTTCAGGCCTGCCTTGAGACGGCCGCCGACAACTTTGCAGTTCTCCTGAAGTCCGTCTTCGTCGATCACGTCGAGCACGGCAGATCCAGCGGCCATGCACACCGGATTTCCGCCGAACGTGTTGAAGTGAATGCGGTTCGTGAGCGACTTCGCGATCTCAGCGGTTGTTGTCACTGCAGCGAGAGGAACACCGTTTCCGATTCCTTTTGCCATGACGACCATGTCCGGCACGACATCGAAGTTCTGGAATCCCCAGTAATGATCGCCTGTCCTGCCGAATCCTGTTTGAACTTCGTCGGCGATACAGAGGCCACCGTGGTCGCGAGCTACAGCGTATGCCTCACGCAGATAATTCTTCGCGCCATGCGTCGTTCCGCCCACGCCTTGGATCGGCTCTGCTATGAATGCTGCAATCCTTCCAGGAGTCGAAAAACGAATCAGCTCCTTGATGTCGTTAGCGCTTTTTGTTGCGATCTCTTCCGGAGTTCCCGTAAATGGCGAGCGATAAGGATCAGGATTTATCGCGTGATGAATGCCGCCACTCGGATTCACCGGATACTTCCACGTACTGTGCGACGTCAATGTGTTCGAGAATGGCGAGGCGCCGTGATATGCATTGCGCAGGGCAATGACATCGCTGTTACCGGTGTATGTGCGCGCAATCTGAATTGCGAGGTCGTTCGCTTCGCTTCCTGAGTTCACGAAGTACGTGACTTCGAGACCCTTCGGCATCTTCGACGCGAGCTTCTTTGCAAACTCCGCGATTCCTGGATGCAGGTAAATCGTTGTCGAATGCTGAAGACGATCGACTTGATCGTGAATCGCTTTCGTCACCTTCGGATGGCAGTGCCCGCAGGAAACCGTGACGATTCCCGCGAGCATGTCGAGATATCGCTTGCCCGTTTCGTCGAACAGCCACTGCATGTGGCCTTCGACGATCATGATCGGATCCTTGTAGATCGTGAATATCGCCGGGTTCGCGAACTGCTTTCGCATCGCGAGAACTTCTTCGCGCGACGGGCCGTCGTACGCCCGCGGCTTGTAATCGGTTGCCGGCATCGTTGGAGCTGCCGACTGCCTCTTATCGGCAGTCGGCATAGCGGTAGCGGCCATTATGCTGTCGCCTGCGCTGTCTCGGTCGGAGCGGCGTAACCCTCGACGGCCTCGTATCCAC
The DNA here is from genome assembly GCA_046732835.1 of Gemmatimonadota bacterium. Lineage (GTDB taxonomy): Bacteria > Gemmatimonadota > Gemmatimonadetes > Gemmatimonadales > Gemmatimonadaceae > UBA4720. Next base: position 22,714 of record JBKPNY010000093.1, read on the forward strand.
CCGCGTAATCCGAATCATTCGGTCGGCGAATCTGCGACTGCAGCACAACGCGATCGCGGCGCGATCCGCGGAAATCCTCGAGCGAATTGAAGTTGTGCTTCTCGAGGAACGTCTTGAAGCCCTCGTTCAACCGCTTGATTACGTTCGGTCCGATTGCATGGTCGAGCATTGCAGCTGTGCACACCTGTACAGTTCCGCAGCCAAGCGCGAAATAACTCGCGGCCTGCGCCATGTCAGAGATGCCACCGATTCCCGAGAAGCTCTTGTCGGGAAATGCCTGCGTCAGCTGAGCCATCTTGGCGAGTGCCATCGGAAGAATTGCAGGTCCGCCAAGTCCACCACTCGATACGAAGCCATCGACATTGATCTCGAACTCCAGAGTCTCAGCATCGATCAAGGGAAGTGAAGGGAAGGTGTTCGATGAAACGATCGCATCCGCTCCGCCGAGGAAGCACGCGCCTGCCTCTTCGACGATGTTCGCCGTTGCTGGTGTGAGCTTGCACCACACAGGAACTTTCGCGACTTCCTTCACTGCTTCAGTGACAGTGGAGCAGAGAACTTTGTCCTTGCCGATGTTGGAGCCCATGTCCTTACGGTCCATGTGAGGACATGAGAAGTTGAGCTCGAGTCCGTCAGCGCCGGCTTCCTGACATTTCTCTGCAAGAAGCTGCCAGTTGCCCAGCTCCTTGTCGTTACCGGATCCTGCCATGATCGATGCGATCAGCACTTTTCCGGGATGCGCGTCCTTGATGCGGCGGATTCGCGGCTCCCACCAGTCGATCGGCTTGTCGGAGATGAGCTCCCAGTTCCACGATGAATGCAGTGCTGCGTTGTCGCGCTTCTTCATCGACACGTGCGCACTGTCAGTAGAGGTGCGCATGAACTTCGCTTTCGCGCCGTAGACGTTGACGACCGGGTGAAGCCCGATGGTCTTGGTGACGACTCCGCCCCATCCGGAATCGAATGCGCGCATGATGTTGCTCTCCGATTCTGTCGGCGGCGCCGACGAGAGCATGAAGGGATTCTCGAATTTGATTCCGGTGAAATTCACCGATGTATCAACGGCCATTTTTCCAGCCTCCGCAGTCCGCAGTTAGTCAGAATTCAGCATTCAGCATTCTTGCCGTTAGCTCATCCAGTTAACGCCGTGCTCTCTATTCCACTTGGTTGTCATCTTCTTTGACTTGGTCCAGAACTCGATCGAACCGCGTCCGGTGATGTCTCCTACGCCGAAGCGCGACTCGTTCCATCCGCCGAATGAGAATGGCTCGCGCGGAACGGGAACTCCCACATTCACACCGACCATTCCTGCGCTCGCTCTCTCCATCACGTAGCGCGCAGTTGCACCGCTCTCGGTGAACACCGATGCAGCGTTTCCGTAAGGCGATGAATTCTCGATTGCAAGCGCTTCATCTACATTCTTCGAGCGAATGATCACCAGCACAGGTCCGAACACTTCCTCCTGCGCGATGCGCATGTCAGGAGTGACATAGTCGATGATCGTCGGACCAATCCAGAATCCGCCTTCCTTTCCTGGAACCCTCGGATTTCTTCCGTCAACGATGATCTTCGCCCCTTTCTCTTCAGCTTCGGCGATGTATCCCTCGATTCTTTTCTGCGCTTCTTTCGAGATGACCGGGCCGAGTGTTTTTCCAGGCACGACTGATTTTGCGTGATCGATCATTCGCTGAATGATGTGATCCGTGTTCGAGACCGCGACCATCACTGATGCAGCCATGCATCGCTGACCTGCGCATCCGGACATCGAAGCGACAATGTTCGACGATGCCATTTCAGTATCTGCATCAGGCATCACGATCAGATGGTTCTTCGCTCCGCCCAGAGCGAGCACTCTTTTCAGATTCGCAGTCCCACGCCGGTACACGAGCTTTGCGACTTTCGTCGACCCGACGAATGAGATCGCTTCGATGCCGGAGTGATCACAGATTGCTTCGACGACATCCCTCCCGCCGTGAACGACCTGGAAAACTCCTTCCGGAAGTCCGGCTTCCTTCAACAGCTCGGCGATCCTGTTCGCGCTTAACGGAACCAGCTCCGAAGGCTTCAGGATCATGCAGTTGCCGAGTGCGATTGCATTCGGGATGGTCCAGTTGGGGACCATGTTGGGGAAGTTGAACGGAGCGATCGACGCCACGACACCCAGTGGATACCGCTCGATACGACATTCCACTCCGCGGCTCACCTCGAGCACTTCACCAGACGCAATCTGCGGGAGCGAGCAGGCAAACTCGGTGAGCTCCATGGCCTTGAGAATCTCGGCTTTCGCTTCTGAGTAGATCTTGCCGTTCTCTTCGGTGACCAGAGCGGTGAGCTCTTCGATGTTCTTCTCGAGGAGCGTGCGGTACTTGAAGAAGACCTGAACGCGCTCCTTGATCGGCAATGCTGACCAGGCCGGAAAAGCAGCCTGGGCAACCTGCACAGCGCGGTCTACGTCGTCACGGGACGAAAGCGGAACACGGGAGATGACCGATCCGTCGCTTGGATTGAACACATCCAGATACTCGTGATTGCCCTTGACGAAATCGCCAGCCACGTAGTTCCGGACTTCGGGGTATTTCATGTAGCCCTGCAGAGGGAGATACTGAGTGGAAAGTGAGGCCTAAACCACTACAGGGCAAGGGTTTTTGCGACTGCGGAGTTTCGAAATTCCGGTCGAACTTCTATCATTTCGTCATGGCACAGCGCGCAACGAAAAAGAATCTGGCAATCGAGCAGCGAATCTCGGCAATACTTGCCGAGGTGATACCGATGCTCCGCATCGAGCACTGCACGCTCGAGCTGGTCGAATTCTCTCCCGAATCGGGTCGCGCAATTTTGCGAATTGAGGGCGGATGCCCGGATTGTCAGGTGTCACCCGCGACTTTTTCTCCCGCGATTCAGGCGCACATCCGGATGCGGGTTCCCGAAGTGCGCGAGATAAGTATCGCGAGCTAGTAGGAGCCTGTTTGCAGGTTGGAGGAGACAGCGAGTCCGGCCAGGATAAACACTCCAATGCCAGCGAGTACAACGGTCAGGATCACGAGGCCGGTGTTGAACTCCCTCCGTTCCACTCTGGTTACATCACTGAGAGCAAGCGCGATTCGCGTTTTGAGCTTCATTTGAGGATCACCGGGCCCGTGGTCTTTTCTCGGGGCTGGGGAATGGCGTCTCGGAAGTTGCGATCGGCCTTTGCGGCGCATTCGCGCGGAGCTTTTCCGCTCAAATCGGGAATGCAGTTGAGGAGGACTGAAATTCCGTTTGCTACGCTGTAAAGGGCACCGCTCGTGGCGGTCCCGACATTCGGCAGAGTGAACAGGTTTCGCGGATTTGCCTCGAGCGGCAATGGCAGGTCGGTTGGTACTGAGGCCGGCACCCGATTTCCGCCGAATCCGCCGGCGTTGGCTTGATCGCTTCTGAATCCGCCGATGAGCCCAGGTCTGTCGCCCCTCGTCTCGCCAAAATGACTTCCGAGTGTCGTGGCGCATCCCTGAGTTGTCAGCGCGATGATCGCTATTAACAGGCCGATTGATCTCATCTCCGCCTCGCCGTTTTGTGTTTCTTACGGCAATCAAGATGCGACTGGTTGACCGGGCGTCACATACGTCAGTCTACGTAGCGCGAACTGCGGGGTTGGCAGGAAGACGAAGAAGAACGGCGAAGACGAGGAAGAACTTCGATCGCGGCTCCGATGACTTTTCTTCGATGGGTGTCGAATTCACGCACGAAGTTTGGAAGGCTCCAACCACCTGGCGTCATCATTGGACTCACCCAATAATCGTTTTTCTTCCTCGTCTTCCAATTCTTTCTCGTCTTCCTGCCTAACCCGTAGTTCCCGCAGTTTAGGAATTAACTTTCCAGAATGTCAGAAAACCTTCAGGTGAGAATCGACACTGCCTTGGCAAGTGTCCGTAACAATAGACTCGGACTCAACATTCTCGAAGCGGGAATGGTCCGCGACATTGCAACAACAACTGACGGGAAAGTCCGATTCAGCATCATGCTGTCGGCTGCTGATGATGCCACCATTGTACGCGATGCACGACAGGCAGTTGAACAGCTCGCCGGAGTGACCGAGGTGAGAGTCGATGTGAAAGACGCGCAGCATTCATCAGTGAGACCTGCTGCGACAAATGAAGCGCTCCCGAAGTCGAAGCCTCGCGCACTCCCCGTGATGGGACAGGAAGCTCAATCGCAGCGCGCTGCAGTGCCCGCACCAACACCGGTCAACTACCCGAATCTTGGTACTGTCATCGCTGTCTCGAGCGGAAAAGGCGGAGTGGGTAAGTCGACCGTTGCAGTGAACCTCGCCGTATCCCTCGCACAAAGCGGCGCTCGCGTCGGATTGATGGATGCCGACATCTACGGTCCCAACATTCCGCGTATGATGGGGATCAACAAGCCGCTCGAAGTAGATCCCGACGCGAAGATAGTTCCGCTCGAAGCGCACGGGATCAAACTCGTATCGATTGGATTTCTGATCGAGCGCGATCAGCCCGCGATCTGGCGCGGCCCGATCATCATGAAAGTCATCACTCAGTTTCTGCGCGACGTGAACTGGGGCCAGCTCGATTTTCTGATTGTCGACATGCCTCCCGGAACAGGCGACGCGCAGCTGTCACTCGTGCAGGCGACACACGTCACGGGCGCGGTGATCGTCACTACTCCGCAGCAGGTCGCGTCGGGTGACGCACTTCGCGGAGCGAAGATGTTTCAGCGAGTCGATGTTCCTGTGATCGGCGTGATCGAGAACATGAGCTGGTTCGACTGCCCGCATTGCGGAAAGCCCGTCAACATTTTCGGATCAGGCGGCGGCGATCGACTAGCCCAGGAGCTCGGCGTTCCACTCCTCGGGAAAGTTCCGCTCTATCCCAACCTGCTCGCTGGTGGAGATCTCGGGTTGCCCATCGTGGTGGGAGAGCCTGACAGTGCTGCAGCGACGGCGCTTCGCGAAACTGCACTTAGAATCGCCGACAGCTACGCTGCCCGAAGTTAGAATCGCGCTTTCTCAGCGATGGCTGCGTCGCGTAATGCTTCCGTTGGAAGCTTGGCGGGCGGCGCGCCGACTTTGCCCGTGCCTGCGTGCAGCTCCGAGTTCAGCTCTCCGCCCGTTAAAAACGCGGCCATTGTCCAGTACATCCATGTGAGCAGAACGATCACTCCGCCAATCGTACCGTAAGTCTTGTTGTACGATCCGAAGTTCGTGACGTACCATCGGAAAATGAGAGTGATTGCAACCCACAGTGCGACCGTGAACACCGCGCCGATCAGTACGTGCATCTTTTTCTGCTTCACGTACGGGAGGAAATAAAACAGGAGCCAGATAAATCCCGTGAGCAGTAAGAGCGCGAGCGGATACTGAGCGATTTCCCAGAATTGCTTTGTGTCGCCCGGTATGCGAGTGAACTTTGCGATCCAGTCGATGATCGAGTGACCGGCAACAAGAACGATCGTAGCAAAGCCGATGACAATGCCGGCAACAATCGTGAATCCCATCGCGATCAATCGGCGCTTCCAGAAGGGACGCGGATCGTGCGCGTCGTATGCTGTGTTCAATGCACCCATCAGTGTGTCGAGCACGGCTGATCCGGAAAATGCAGCGAGAATAATTCCGACGGAGATCAAGCCCGGTGCATTTGGACCGAACACAACATCGCGTACGACATTTCTCAGGAGCAGGTACGCTTCAGGCGGCAGCGTAACAGAAAGTCGTGTCAGAATGCGGCCAACGAATTCCTGTTTGTTGCCGATGAGACTGAAAAGCGGCGCGAGGAACAAGAGGATCGGGAACAACGAAAAGAAAAAGCTGTATGCCGCCTGCGCCGATAGGCCCAGAATGCCGTCATTCCAGACTTCGCTGATGGTTTTTCTTAGAAGCTGTCCCGGGTCGTAGCCTTTGATGACCATTGCCAGCACATGGTTGGCAACTTTGGTTCCGCGACCGCGGTGTTACGGGTTAGTACCCGCCTGCTTGAACTCGCCGCGCCACCATGAGAGGAGCACGGCACCGAAGCCGGTGGTGGCAGCGATAAATGTCACTGCGCTCGCGAAGGACTCGAGCATTGGTCCGAGCAATGGAACGCGATAGAAAGCGGCGACGATCAACCACATTCCCATGAAAACCGCGGTGCCTGTGACGAATGATCGAAGAAGTGCGCCGTGTGGCGTTTCGTCTCTCTTCGATCCTGCACTCAGGGCTGCACCCGTCATCGTTGCTACAGCTACGAATCCGAACATCGCAATTCCCGCAACGATGAACATGAAAGCGACGAGTCCAAGCGGAATGAGAAGGATTCCGATGAGTGTCGCTGCTAGAAGTGCACACACCGCGATCGCACCGGGCACAATCGCAAGCTGACCAAGCAATCCGCTGCCAAGCGATTTGCCCACGCCGTTCTGCAGCGTGCGGATGACGACCTGCAGCTTATCGGCTCCGAAGGCCATCAGGACGAACCCGATCAGGCCAACGATGATGAGCCATCCGATCACGATGCCAAACATGTCAGGCCGCCTTCCGGCTTGCGGTTGCTGCTGCGCGAAGCGCAGCGGTTGCAGCGACCGCACCGGCCGCGAAGGATCCGATTACTGCCACACCTGTAGCCGTTCCAGCTGATGCCGCCACGCTTGTTGCTGTAGCGCCGGCAGTCGTCGAAGCTTCGGTTGCAAGCCCCGAGAGGAACGCCATTGTGCTAGGTCCAAAGATTCTGCTGACCAGCACGAAGAGGTCGAGGTTGAAGATTGTGACGAGTGCAACGACGGACATCGTCACTCCGACCGCGGCTACCAGTGATGCGGCAGCGATGCGCGCGGGAAGCGAGCGGCGCAAATCGGTTTGAGGAACCAGGGCGGGGGCGCGCCTCTCGACGGGTGCTTTCCACTCGGGTCGTACTGCGACTTCCCGGCGGTCGGCAATTGCGGGGACCTGATGTGCGCCTGGGATGCGCACGCGCGCCATCACCTTGTCCGCAAACTGCGGAGAAGGCGCGAAATAAGGCAAATCCTTCATTGCCTTCGCGATTGGCGCGAATTCGTCTTCGGAGAAATAGTCTGTCAACGGGTCCTCACGAATTGCTTACGGAGGCTTGCAGGCCTCGGTTTCAGTGAATTTCCAATGAATTTCCGATATATCATCGGATGTCTCCCAGGGCTGCGCGTAGCTCGTGTCTCGCTCGATGGATGTACGTCTTGACCGTCCCCAGGGGGAGCTTCACGATCTCCGCGATTTCCTCGTAGGATTTGTCCTCGACGTGCCTGAGCATGATGCAGGCCCGGTATTCCGGTCTGAGCTTTCCAATGGCTCGCTCGATTGCAGTCCCGAGCTCGCGCGACTCGAGCTCTTCCAAAGGAGACTCATCGCCCGAAACGACGGCAATCGAAGTGGCTTTCGCGCTCTCCGCGGTCACCGCATCAGGCGCGCCTTCGATACTTATTGTATCTACCCGCCGGCGCCTCAAATGATCGATCGTCAGGTTGTTGGCGATCTTGAAAAGCCAGCTCGAGAATTTGAATTCAGGGCTGTATCGGTCGAGGTTGTTCAGGACCTTGATGAAAGTTTCCTGAGCGAGATCCTCTGAAGTCTCGCGATCCCGCACCATTCGGAAGATGAGCGAAAAAACGGGCCTCTCGTATCGTGTGAGAAGCTCGCGGTATGCCGCTTCCGATCCCTTTCGCGCCAGTTGGACGACTTCAGGATCGGATAGACCGGAAAGAGGCGGAGATACGGCTCCTGCTGGCATTGAAGGACAAAGTTAGCTTGCCTCACCTCTGTCTGCCCCGTCAACTTTCGCCGGATGACCGAGCAAGACGAAGAAGCGAGAGCAATGCGTGCCGCCCAGGGCGGCGCGGAAAAGAGCGACTATGTACGCCGCACGTTCTCGGAGATCGCTCCGCGATACGATCTGCTGAATCATCTGCTCAGCCTGAACATCGATAAAGGCTGGCGCCGAAAAGCGATTGCCGAGCTTCAATTGAAACGCAGTCCTCGAGGGAGGTATCTCGATCTGTGTGCGGGAACTCTCGATGTCAGTCAGATGCTTGCATCGACCAATGGGTTTCATGGCTCAGTAGTGGCAGCTGATTTCGCCGAGCCAATGTTGCGCGCGGGCGTGTCGAAGGTGCAGTCGCTTGCGGTTAATGCGGTAACTGCAGACGCTCTCAAACTTCCTGTAAGGACATCATCCATGTCCGGCGCAATCGTCGCGTTCGGAATCAGGAACGTTGCTGATCTCGATGCCGGTTTGCGCGAAGTACATCGTGTGCTGGAGCCCGGCGGACGGTTCGTCATTCTCGAATTCTCCACTCCGCGATCGCCGCTGATAAACTCGGCGTATCAGCTCTACTTCAATCACGTTCTGCCGACAATCGGCGGCGTGATCAGCGGACATCGCACCGCATACAAATACCTGCCGAAGTCAGTGGCGAATTTTCCTGTTGCCGATGAGCTTGCTCGGCGAATGAAATCTGCGGGGTTCGTGGACGTGACGTGGCGGCCTCTTACTCTTGGTATCGCGGCGATCCACGTAGGGTCGTGCGCCTAGGAGAGGACTTGTTTGGTCCGATTCATCTCGGCCGGGAATCGACGGAACCACGACGAGAGAAGAAGCAGCTCATCGATCTCATGAGTCGGAATGCTCGTACTGGTCGGCTCACGAACAGAGAACATTTCCTCCGCAAGCCGCTTGAGTTTTTCTCTCTGCCACGACGTGCGCGGCTTCTCGAGCTCAGCGCGCACCACACCGCGCTTCACGATGTAGACTCGATCCTCCCCTTCAAATCCCTTCACGGTGTACATGAAGGAAAGTTTCTCGACAGCAAACCGCAGTCGGCCGAACTGCTCTCTCAGTGCTTCGAGTCTGCCGAGCTTGTCGCGATATGAAGCTGCTCTCTCGAACTCGAGGCGTTCGCTCGCCTCTTCCATTTTTCCGCGCAGTGTCTCGATGGGACCGTCGTTCGACCCGTCGAGAAATGCGCGCGCCATCGCGACGCGGGATTCGTATTCGTCGACCGAACATCCGCCTGCGCACGGACCAAGGCACCTTCCAATCTCGAATCGAATGCAACCCGGCGTACGCGCCGCAATCTGAAAGAGCTCCTGCTGATCGCTGAAATGCATCTTCATGTCGCCACGGCAGTCGCGCAGCATGAGGATGTCACTCAGCTCGCGCAGCGCATCGCCAACTCTTTGCGCACCGATGAACGGTCCGTAGTAAACCGACGCATCTTCTGCTGACGCTCCACGAACGACTGTAAGTTTTGGCGCCGCACCGCGCGTGAGCTTGATGAACGAGTAATGCAGGGCATCCCGCTTCATTGCCACGTTGAGACGTGGACGATACGTCTTGATCAGTCGCAGCTCTCTCAAGAGCGCAGCAAACTCGCTCGGCGTGTATTCCCAGTCGATCGTCTCTGCTTCACGCAGAATCCGCGCGCCTTTTTCCTCGGGATACGAGCACCGGAAATAGCTGAGGAGACGGCTTCGCACACGCTTCGATTTTCCGACGTACACCACTTCACCTGTCGACGAAAGCATGCGATAAATGCCGGGGCGGTCAGCGGCGCCCGCGCGCACAAGTTCCTTCATTGCGAGGATCTGTGCTTCGCTTGTGGGCTCGCGCCGCCTGGACGCGTTCCGAATTCGCGTCAACTCTGACACCTGGCGCACAGAACTGTCGCTCGTCCATCGATTGCGTGCGTCATGATGAGCGTCGCACCGCAGCGCATGCACGGCTGTCCGCCGCGTCCGTATGCCTGAAGTTTTTCCGCGAATCGTCCGCGCTCTCCTCGCGCGTCGCGATAGTCGCGAAAGCTCGTTCCTCTCGCTTCGATCGATTCAGTGAGAACGTCGACGATCTCGTCGCGAAGGAGCTCCACGTTTTCAGGGTCGATTGATCTCGCGGCCCGCGAAGGGTCGATGCCCGCGCGCCACAGCGCTTCATTCGCGTAGATGTTTCCAATACCTGCAATCCTGCTCTGATCCATCAAAACCTTCTTGACCGGCTGCGACGACCCCCGAAGAACGCCCGATAATTGGGATGCAGTGAAGGTTTGGTCAAGAGGCTCTATTCCAAGCGCCTCACTGTATTCGGTGAATCGACGCTCATTCATTAACGCAACGGTGCCGAGTCGCCGCACGTCGCAGTAGTGAAGGGATCTCCCGTCGTCGAGGGAAAGTCGAAGAGTGGAGTAAGCGAGAATTGCCGGATCTGTCGACCGTTCCTCGACTATCAGCGCCCCGGTAAATCGCGGTTGAACCACAAGGCGGTCCTTCGTAGAGAGATCGGTCACAATGAGCTTCGCCCTGCGCCAGCTTCCCACAATCGTGGCACCCGCCAGACGGCGGACGAAGGCGGCTCGCCCCAGCTCTCTGAGCACATCGGGCTTCGTGACCTTCACCGCCGTTATTGTGGCGCCCGCGACAGCAGCGTTGAGGTCCCGCGCTATGGTCTCGGTTTCAGGTAGCTCGGGCATCTCTCTCCAGCTCGCGCCACGCAATGTCACGGCGGAACTGTTTTCCCTCGAATCCAACACGCTCGGCGTACTCTCGTGACTGCTCTGATGCCTCTTCTATTGTATTGGCGGTAGCAGTGATGGCGAGCACGCGTCCCCCATTCGTCAGAAGCTCGTCGGTTCTGGAGTCACGCGTAGTTGCAGCGTGGAATACCTGCACGCCCGTTGGGACCGCGGGCAGTCTGATCGAATCCCCTTTTCTCGGCGTTTCCGGGTAACCTTTGGCCGCCAGCACAGTGGTAGCGGAAAAACTCCTCGACCATTTGAAGGCTGAACTAGGTGAGATGGATTCCCCGCGAGCAATTGCCATCACCGGCTCGAGCAGTGAGCTCTCCATAAGCGGCAGGATTGTCTCGGTTTCGGGGTCACCAAAGCGACAGTTGAATTCAACCACTCGCGGGCCACTGTCAGTGATCATCAGCCCTGCGTAGAGAAGTCCCGTGAAAGGTCGTCCAACTTTTTTCAGCGCTGCAAGCGTCGGGTCGATAATGAAATCCATCGCTTGATCGATCACTTCCTGGGTCGCGATCCTTACCGGAGCATACGCGCCCATTCCCCCAGTGTTAGGCCCGAGATCTCCGTCGAGCAGGCGCTTGTGATCCTGAGCTGCAATCATCGGAAGTGCGGAGAGTCCGTCAGTAAGCGCAAAGAGGGACAGCTCTTCACCCTCCATGAATTCCTCGACGAGAATCTCTTCGCCCGCATCACCGAACGCTCGATCCTGAAGCATCATGTAAATCGCGCGCTCCGCTTCTTCGCGGCTTCGCGCGATCACAACTCCTTTACCCGCAGCGAGTCCTGATGCCTTGATGACTACGGGCGTGCCAAGCTTTTCCACCGCTTTGAGCGCGCTCGCCGGATCTGTGTGATGAGATGCTGTCGCGGTGGGAACTCCTGCACTTTGCATGAGCCCTTTGGCAAATCGCTTCGACGTCTCGATTTCGGCTGCTGCTTGAGTCGGTCCAAAAATGGCACGCCGTGCTGCCCGGAACGCATCGACGATTCCAAGCGCGAGCGGAGCCTCGGGGCCGACGAAGGTCAGGTCGACGTCTGCGCGCTCAGCAAACCCGAGAAGACTCTTGACGTCGTCGGACTTTACTGGAATACAATCGCCGAGCTCTGAGATTCCCGCGTTGCCAGGAGCGCAGATCAGCTCGATCGATGGATCATCGCGCTTGAGCTTCCAGGCAATTGCGTGCTCGCGTCCGCCATTGCCCACAAGCAGAACTTTCATTTCGTCGCGGCTAGGTTCCGATCAGGCAAATGCCTGCTCGACATCCGCCAGCAGATCATCCAGCTCTTCGACTCCGCAGGAAAGTCTTACGAGTCCCTCCGTGATTCCGAGCTGCGCGCGTCTCTCGATTGGCACAGATGCGTGTGTCATGGACGCGGGATGACTGATCAGGCTCTCGACGCCGCCGAGCGATTCCGCGAGGGAAAAAACGCGGAATTTCTTGAGGACTTCGTTTGCTTTTTCTTTCGTCCCCATCTCGACGGAAATCATTCCGCCGAATCCTGTCATCTGGCATTTCGCCAGCTGATGCTGAGGATGTGACTCGAGGCCGGGATAGATCACTCGCTCGTGGCCGAGTTTTTCGGCGAGGTACTTTGCAATTGCGCGTCCATTGGCATCGTGACGCGGCATGCGGAGATGCAAGGTCTTGGTGCCGCGCAATGCGAGCCACGAATCGAACGGACCCGGAACCGCACCCGCAGCATTCTGGATGAACTGAAGCCGCTCGGCGATTTTGTCGCTTCGCGTGATCGCGATTCCGCCGATCATGTCGCTATGACCGTTCAGGTATTTCGTAGTCGAGTGGTAGACGATGTCTGCGCCATACTCGAGCGGACGCTGAAAGAACGGAGTGGCGAACGTGTTGTCGACGATGAAAGTCGCCCCGCACTTCTTTGCGATCTCGCCCACCGCCTTGAGATCGGTGAGACGAATGAGCGGATTCGTTGGCGTCTCGATGAGAATGAGCTTTGTGTTCGGCTTGCATGCGTCCTGGACTCGCTGCGCATCGCGCGTGTCGACGAAAGTGAACTCGAGTCCAAAATGCTGAAGGATTCGATCGAACAGCCGGAACGTTCCGCCATACACATTCTCGCCGCATACCACGTGATCGCCTGACTTGAAGAGCTTCATCATCGAGTCGAGGCATCCCATTCCGCTGGAGAACGCAAATCCAAACGTGCCACCTTCCAGAGTCGCGACGTTTCGCTCGAGAGCTTCGCGTGTGGGATTCTTGCCGCGTGCGTACTCGTAGCCTTTGTTTTCGCCGAGCCCTTCCTGTACGTACGTCGACGTGGTGTAGATCGGCGTCATGATTGCGCCGGAAAGGACATCGGGGCGCTGACCAGCGTGAATCGCGCGGGTGCCGAAGCCGGCGTTCAGATCTTCATCAAAAATGCGAGCCATAATTTTTCAGGAGGTGAATTCGTTCAATCAGCACAAACGACGCGCGCCTCTCGGCGGCTTGTTGCTTGTAGCTGGCTCTAGCGCTTAGCCTGTAGCGTGCTAACCCAGAGAGGCGCTCTTAGCCATTGGCTAACGGCGCAGTTCCGTTTTAGCACGCTATTAGCTAAGCGCTAGAGCCAGCTACAAGCAACAAGCCGCCGAGAGGCGCGCGTCTTTCATGGTTTCTTTCCCATCGTATTAAGATACTGTCCCAATCAACAAATATTTCATGGCATATGAAGGATTGATGGTGAGCGTCTCCGGTGTGCGCGGACGAGTGGGAGAAGCGCTGACGCCGGAGATTGTCGCAAAATTTGCGGCCGGGTTTGGAGCGTGGGCGAAACAGCGCGCAGGTGGAATGGCGCGCATAGTCGTCGGTCGCGACAGCAGAGTATCAGGACCGATGTTTCAGCCGGTTGTGATTTCTGCGCTTCAGTCGGTCGGGTGCGACGTGATTCTCGTCGATATGGCTCCCACACCAACCATTCAACTTGCAGTGGAGCATCATCATGCGGCAGGCGGACTGGCAATTACCGCGAGCCACAATCCGATAGAATGGAACGCTCTCAAGTTCATTGGACCGTCGGGACTGTTCCTCGATGCGAAGGAGAGCTCCGAGATGCGCGCGGTTGTCGAGGGCGAGATTCCCAGAGCGACCTGGGACAAGCTCGGCACGATAGAGTATGACACCGACGCAGTGAAGCGGCACATCGAAATGGTGTTGTCGCTTCCTTTCATTGATGTCGATGGAATTCGTGCGAAAGGTTATCACGTCGCGCTGGATTGCGTGCGCGGGGCGGGCGGAGCGTTCATGCCGCAGCTTCTCGAGCGGCTTGGCTGCAAGGTCACTGCGATCAATCTCGAAACGGATGGCCGCTTTCCCCGCCCGCCGGAGCCGGTTGCAGAGAATCTCGGAGAGCTCGAGAAACTCGTTCGCGATTCAGGAGCAGAGGTTGGTTTTGCAGTTGATCCTGATGTCGACCGCCTGGCACTTGTTTCTGATGAGGGGAAGGCGATCGGTGAAGACTATACGCTCGCGCTTGCGGCCAAGGTCGTGCTTCGGCATCGCGATGGGAACATCGTCACCAATCTGTCGACGAGCAGGATTCTCGATGACATCGCGAAGGAGCAGAACAGGCGCGTCATTCGCACTCCAGTTGGTGAAGTGAATGTCGCCACAAGAATGCGGTCGGAGAATGCGCCGATTGGAGGAGAAGGAAACGGCGGAGTGATTCTGACTGAGATGCATCTTGGTCGCGACGCACCGCTTGGCGCTGCGATCATCCTTCAGCTGCTTCTCGAGGATGGAAAAAAGCTTTCCGAGATTGTCGCATCATATCCGCGGTATTCGATCGTCAAGGACAAACTTGACCGCCCGTCTGCGCCGCTCGATACGGTGTACGCTTCAATGAAGAGCGCGTTCGCGGACGCGGAAATCGACACGCAGGATGGATTGCGGCTTACGTGGCCGGATCGATGGGTTCACGTTCGTCCCTCGGGGACCGAGCCGATTGTTCGTGTGATTGCGGAGGCGCCGACCGTCGGTGAGGCTCAGGCTCTGATTACAAAATGTCGTGAGCCGCTCGACAAGTTGAAGTGACATAAAACAAAAACGGCACCCGCAGTTACACACGCTGGCGCCGTTTTCGCTTCAAGCGAACTCGACTTAAGAGAACGTAGTCCCAAGCTGTGAGAACTTTGCGGAGATCTTGCTTCCGAAGAACGTCACTGCCGTAATCGCTACAATCGCAATGAATGCGACGAGAATTCCGTATTCGGCAAGCGCTGCTCCATCCTCCTCGGAGAAGAATCGTCCAACCTTGCTGGTGAGTGAGCGCATGCGCGCCTCGCGAAAAGTGAGAATGTTTGTGTTTGCTGCGGGCAGGCAAGATACAACCTCGCGCGCAGGCAGCCTCACTAAACCGGGTAACGCTTTCTTAACATTTTTGTTAACGACCTCGTAAGAATTGCGTGATATGTTGCGCGCCACGATGAATCAGCCGTCAACGCGTGCTCGAATTGCCGTCGCGGTCGCCATTGCGACGCTTGCGGCTCTTTTTCCGCTTGCCGAACACGTGAGAGTCCCCACAAGACCAACTGATTTTGGGCTTGTCTGGTTTGGGGCCAGGTCGTTTCTGCAGGGAATCAATCCCTACCCGCTGATTGGTCCGGGGCTCACGTACAACTGGGATTGGGCTGAGCTCCTTTATCCAGGGCCAGCGATGGTGCTGGCGATTCCACTGTCATGGCTCCCGGAATTCGTGGCTGCCGCGGTATTCGTGTGGATATCTACAGCTCTTCTTGCTTACGGCGTCACAGCTAGGGGATGGGACCTGCTTTTCCTTTTTCCATCTTCGGCCTTCATCGTTGCGGTCCGGGCGGCACAGTGGTCGCCCCT
>JBKPNY010000094.1:0-7486 GCA_046732835.1 Gemmatimonadota bacterium
GGCTCGGAGATGTGTATAAGAGACAGGTACCAGGTGCCGGAAAACCACAAGCTGACAGCTACCGGTACCCGGTACCGCACTTCTGGTTTTTCTGGTACCTGGTACCGACGTTCTGGTTTAAGAATTGCCCTAGCCAAAACCGACTCGACACAGGGCGCAGCTATGTCGTCATTCGGTACGTATCTCATTGGTTTCATTGTTCTCATCGTCGGCCTCGCGATCGCCGCGTATCTGCTCGGCGTTCCGACTCAGTGGATTGCCGTCGGTGTCATCGTTCTGATCGGAATTGGAGTTCTCACCGGAACGAGCCGAACGAAGACCAAAGATCCGCCGTCTACCATGTAGAAATGGCAGCAGTATCACAAATAGTTTTGGCATGAAACGTGGCTGTTGACTGCATACTGCCACGTCGCTACTGTGCGCCCAAGACAGGTGAAGCGAGCCCATAAGCGCTTGCGCTAACAACCCAACCGGGGCGTGAATGCAGACTTCGACCGAGAGCAGGTCTAAAGGCTTTTTCCGTTCGTCCCCTTCCACAGCATTCGATCAGTACCTCCAGGACATCCAGAAGCTCCCGCTAATAACCGACGCAGAGGAAGAGCGTCGTCTTGCGCGTCGTGCGCAGGCAGGAGATGAAAAGGCTGCTGAGAGACTGGTCACGGCGAACCTGAGGTTCGTCATCTCGTACGTGAAGAAGTACCAGGGTCATGGCCTCGACCTCTCCGAGCTCGTCGCTATCGGAAACGAGGGACTCCTCAAGGCCGTGAGAAAGTTCGATCCGGAGCAGGGAGTGAAGTTCATCTCGTACGCAGTCTGGTGGGTTCGACAGGCAGTCCTTAAAGCCCTCGCCGAACAGACCCGCTCCGTACGAATCCCGCTCAATCAGAATTCACAGCTAATCAAGCTGGCCCGCGCACAGACAGTTCTCTCCCAGGTTTTAAAGCGCGACCCCACAGATCACGAAATCGGAAGACTCCTCGAAGAGACGCCGGAAGCGGTACGCTCAGCGAAGCAGATGAGCGCCACCGAAATCTCTCTCGACGCGCCAATCGATCGCAGTGATCGCGAGGCCTGCACGCTGGGCGAGAGATTCGCCGGCGTCGACGGAGCGGAAATCGAGGAAGTCACCGATTTCCACCTGATGAAGGAGTTCATCGACAAGGTCTTCAGGAAATACCTCACCCCGCGCGAGAGAAAGATTCTTCATCTGTATTACGGTCTCGAGCAGGGATCAGACGCGATGACCCTGGAAAAGATCGGCGCACTGATGGGTGTAACACGCGAGCGCATCCGTCAGATTCGCGAGCGTGCATTCGAAAAGCTGCGCGAGTCGCCCGACGGTTCAGCACTTTCGGGGTTCTGGAAGACTGCCGACTGATTCCCGCATTCGTTAATCCGGAATCGGGAACCGCAGACAAGGCCCGTGACGCTCTCGAGCGTCCGGGCCTTTTCGATATCATCGAGGTCCCACCTGACTCACTGAGGGATCGCATCGCCGAAAAAGTCCAGGCGGGCGAGCCGAGAATCCTCATTGCTGGCGGGGACGGAACGATTCGAACTGCCGTCGAGCTGATTGCGTCCTCCGGTGTCGAAATGGCTGTGCTTCCATCAGGCACACTCAATCATTTCGCAAAGGATCATCGTCTTCCGATTGATCTCGATGAAGCTGCACAGGTTGCAGGCGGACCATTCGTGATTACGACCGATGTCGGACGAGTGGGCGAGCACCTTTTTCATGGCACGAGCTCGATCGGCGCATACATCGCGTTCATGCGCACGAGGGAAAAGCTCGAGAAGTACTTCGGTTACAAGATCTCGAGCTTTCTTGCTCTGATCTGGACCGTGATCCGGCTGCCGATGATTGCAGTCGAGCTCGAAGTCGAAGGACAGAAGAAAGTTTTCCGAACGCCCCTTCTCTTTGTTGCCGTCGGCGAGAGAGAGCTCAAAGTCCCCACGCTTGGCGGACGGGTCGCGAACGGAAAGCGGGGACTGCACGTGATTGCCGTGCGCGGTCGTCGTAAGACGAGATTGCTTGTTGTCGCCCTCGACGCCTTCTCCAACGGGGTCCGCGAAGCCTCAAAGTCTCCCGAGCTCGATTCCTTCATGGTCGAGCGATGTTCGATCAGCATGCGCCGGAAGCGAGTGCGCATATCTTTCGATGGTGAGGCTCAGACAGTGGATCTTCCACTGGACTATGAGTTCGAGAAGGATACGCTCAAGCTTGTTGTCCCCGACCCTGCGCTCGCTGACAAGGAGTCGGACGTACCGCGGTAAAGTCGAATGACTGACCACGCAATTCGGGAAAAACTGGAATCGATAGTCAGTCCCCGCTTCGTTATGACGCGGGAGAGTGATCTGCTTGTTTACAACTCCGACGGTCTTCCAGGATATCGCCGCATGCCGCGGCTTGCTGTATTTCCAGGCAACCGTGATGAAGCAATCGCCGTCGTGAGAACGCTGGCGGAGCACAGGACTCCATTCGTGCCGCGCGGTGCGGGTACCGGATTGTCAGGCGGTGCGCTCGCCGACGACGTCGTGCTCCTTGGGATGCATCGACTCAAGCGAGTGATATCGATCGACCATGACAATCTTCGCGCGCAGGTCGAGCCGGGAGTTGTGAATCTCCACCTCAATCGCACGGTCGCTCCACTCGGGCTTCTGTATGCGCCCGATCCCTCGAGTGAAGCAGCGTGCACCATCGGTGGCAACGTCGCCGAGAATGCGGGAGGGCCGCATTGTCTCAAATATGGGGTGACGCTGAATCACGTCATCGCGATGACGGTGATCCTCCCCGATGGAGAAATTGTCACACTTGGAAATCCTGAAGGCGAAACGGCCGGATACGATCTGCGCGGGGCATTCATTGGATCAGAGGGATGCTTTGGTATAGCGCTCGATGTGACTGTGAAGCTTACGAGAAAACCGGCTGCAGTTCGCACGATGCTCGCGGACTTTCGCTCGATAGATGATGCAGCCAAAGTCACGTCGGCAATCATCGCTTCGGGCATTGTGCCGGCCGCACTCGAGTTCATGGACGCACCCACGATTCAGGTAGTCGAATCGTCGGTCTATGCAGCAGGATATCCGGCGGACGCTGCGGCGGTTCTGTTGATCGAAGTCGACGGAATCACTGAAGGCGTCGAGGCGGACCGCGACAAGGTCATCGAGCTGTGTCTTGCCGGCGGCGCACGCAACGTCAAAGTCGCTGCTAACGACGCAGAGCGAGCGCGTCTCTGGCAGGGACGAAAGAAAGCATTTGGGGCTATGGGACGAATGGCTCCGCATCTTGTTGTGCAGGATGCCGTCATTCCACGAACAAAGCTCGCGGAAGTTCTCGCTCGCATCCGCGAGATTGCTTTCACCAATCGCGTCACCGTCTGCAACGTGTTCCACGCAGGCGACGGCAATCTTCACCCCAACATTCCGTACAACGCCGACAATCCTGATGAAGCTCAGCGCGTGCACAAAGCGATGGGCGAGATCATGCGAGCGTGCGTTGCTGCAGGCGGCAGCATCACCGGGGAGCATGGCGTCGGTCTCGACAAGATCGGTTACATCGATCTGATCTTTTCGCCCGATTCACTGACCGCGATGTGCAGACTTCGCGAAGTGTTCGACCCTGATCGCAGAGCGAACCCCGGAAAAGTCATTCCGATTCATTCGTGCCAGGAATGGCGCGCGACTCCGGCTGCGCGGGCATCGTGAAAGATCTCGTTCTCGAGTCGATCGATGCCGGAACTCCGCTGAGAATTTCCGGAAAGTCCACGTGGATCGATGCGGGTCGGCCAGTGCATGCGGAACGAATCGCTTCGCTTGCTGCACATTCCGGTGTCGTCGAGTACACACCCGGCGATCTCACAATCACTGTGAAATCCGGAACTACACTTGGCGACGTCGAAAGAATTACCGGAGAGAAAGGTCAGTGGCTTCCGCTCGATCCTTTTGGCTCACTTGATGGAACGGTCGGAGCGACGATTGCAACGGGGTCATTCGGGCCACTCGCTCACGCCTTTGGTCTTGCTCGCGATCTCGTGCTCGGCATCGAGTTCGTAACCGGTCAGGGAAAAGTTGTTCGAGGCGGCGGGAAAGTTGTCAAGAATGTTGCAGGTTTCGATCTGGTGCGGTTGATGACCGGATCGTGGGGAACACTCGGGATTATCACGGAGGTTACGCTTCGCCTCTACTCGCTTCCTCTGGCAACAATAACCGTCTCACTCGGCGCCGCTGACAGCGAAACGGCTCTCAGCCAGCGCATCAACTCGATTCTCAATTCACCCGGGATTCCTCTCGCAGTCGAGCTGCTCGATGCCGACACCGCAGCGATGATTGGCCTTTCCGACAAGCAGCAGATTCTCATAAAGCTCGGCGGAAATTCCGCTGCGGTCGTTGCGCAGCGAGCGGCATTGCAACAACTCGGAGGACTGCATGAAGTAGATCCGCAAGCGCTGGTGCGTCTCCGCAACATCGAGGAGACAATTATGAGTGCGACGCCCGATCGCGAGCCACCGATGGTACTGCGCTTCTCCTGTCTGCCGAAGCATGTCGCGCACGTGTGGAACAGCGCACGCAGCGTGATGTCCGGAATTGCCGGAGGAGCTATGCATGCTACACCGTCGCTCGGAATCGTAAGATGCATTGTGCCGCCGTCGACGCCGCTGGAAATAATCGAACGGATGCTTGACTGGCCGCAGACCACGGTGATTTTCGAAAGACTGCCGCCGAACACCTGGAGGATGCTGTCTCCAAGCGTCGTGAGCGACGATCTTTCCCAGCGCGTGAAAAAATCCTTTGACCCGTCGAACATTCTGAACCCCGGGATACTCGGGCCTGTCGCATGACTTCTCGACTTCACGTCATCGACGAATCTCCCACTGCGAATGAGGTGACAGCGGCGTGCGCGCTGCCCGGTTCTCCACTCGCGGGTGCGCTTCCAGGAATCAATCAGTGCGTTCACTGTGGATTCTGTCTGCAGGCTTGTCCGACATACCAGACGCTTGAAGACGAGAACGAAAGTCCGCGAGGAAGAATTTTCCTCATGCGATCTTTGCTGGAAGGAACGCTCACTGTTCACGACGAGCGGGTTCACACGCACATCGATCGCTGTCTTGGATGCCGAGCATGCGAGCCTGCGTGTCCGTCCGGAGTTCCTTACGGACAACTGCTTGAAGCAACGCGCGCAACGCTTCGCGAAGCGAAACGGCCTCCGCTGATTGGTCGATTGATTCTGTTTGTATTTGCGCACCCGCGATTGATGCGCATTGCAATGCTCGCATCGCGATTTCTTGCCGCCACTCCAATCCCGACTCTGTTCACTAAAGTTCCTGGCAGAATTGGATTCGGAATGGCGATGCTTGCTTCGGCCGGATCACCGCTCGAGGGCGATCCGTATGAGACAAGCAATGATGGGCCTCTCTCGAAGACAGCGCTGCTCGAAGGCTGCGTAATGGAAGGTCTCTTCACCGACACGAATCGCGCGACGGAAAGAGTTCTTCAGAAAAACGGGTACCCGATGATCCCCGCTCGTGGTCAGGCCTGCTGTGGTGCGCTGCACGCACATGCTGGCGACCTCAACTCAGCACGAAAGCTCGCCCGGAGAAACATCGCTGCATTCGAGAAATCAGGCGCCGAGGTTATCGCGGTGAACTCGGCGGGTTGTGGAGCGATGATGAAGGAGTACGGGCACCTCCTTCATGACGACAGTGAGTGGGCGGAGCGCGCGGCAAATCTCTCGAGCAAAGTGCGGGATGTGAACGAGCTGCTGGCCGCGGTCGGACCTCTGCCAGGCAATCCTCTGCCACTCAGGGTGACCTACGATGCGCCCTGCCATCTGGTTCACGCGCAGCGGATTGTGAATCCGCCGCTTTCGGTTCTCGCGGCGATCCCGAAACTGGAGCTCGTGCCGTTGCGGGATTCGGAGATGTGCTGCGGAGCAGCGGGTATCTACAACCTGATCGAGCCGGAAACCTCTGATGCCGTTCTCGAGCCCAAGCTCGCAAACATCGCCGAATCGGGGGCGCCATTCGTTGCATCGGCAAACCCAGGCTGCCTCATGCAGATCGGCGCCGGATTGCTTCGCACCGGCTCTAAAGCAAAGGCTATTCACATAGTTGATCTTCTCGACGCATCCTACGGCGGTTAGGCACTCCCGAATCCGCCAGTAACGCCTTTAATTGAGAAGTATGTATGACGCGAGCGAGTACTCAGCGCTGCGCTCAGGAGCGTTGCTTCTGGACCGAAGCGACCGCGTTCGCATCAGGTTCGGCGGACCGCGCGCAGCGGAGCTTTTGACCGGACTCGTCACCAACGATGTCCTGTCGCTGCAGCCCGGTCACGGTCAATATGCGGGCGCTCTTACACCAAAAGGAAAGATTGCCGCGGACATAAGAATCTTTGCGGATCAGGATGGGCTTCTCACTGACACGTCTGCACGCGCTGCATCAAACTGGCGCGATATTGTCACGAAGTATGTGAATCCTCGACTTTCGCCGTATCGCGACGTCACCGCTGAGACTCGCGACATCGGAGTGTTCGGACCAAAGGCGCGTCATCTCGTAGCCGGTGCAACACATGCCGATCCTGTAGCGCTCGGCGCACTTCCTCCGTACGCGCACATCTCAGCCGACACACCGGCCGGACGCATGTTGATAGTCCGGGTCGCTGAGATCGAAGCAGAAGGCTATGAGATAATTCTGCCGGTTGGATCCGATCGCACGATTCGAGAGAAGCTTCTCACTCACGGTGCAATTCCCGGTACTCCTCAAACGTGGAATGTCGCCAGAATTGAAGCAGGCAGGCCTGAATGGGGAATCGACATGAACGATTCCACAATTCCCCAGGAAGCAAACTTCGATTCACTGGGTGCAATCTCCTACACGAAGGGTTGCTACACCGGACAGGAGACTGTTGCGCGAGTTCACTTCCGTGGGCATGTGAACCGTTATCTCAGAAAGCTGCACTTCGTGAGCGCATCGATTCCGCCGACCAGCGCTGAGCTCGTGGATGATGCGGGCGAAATTGTAGGAGATGTGCGGAGTGTGGCTATGTCACCGCGTCAGGGCGGAGTTGCCATCGCGATGGTCAGGCGTGAAGTACCGGCGGGAGCGACTCTTCACGCGCGATGGGACGGCGGAGAGTGCACGGTGCAGATCGCTGCTTAGAAACGAAAAAGGCGCGACCCGTGTGGGTCGCGCCTTTCTTCGATCAAGAAGTTCTTACTTCTTGGTCGTATCGGCCATTGCGGCCGAATCCTTCTTGGCCGAGTCGGCCATTGCCGTCGAGTCCATCATCTTCATGCCGGTATCCATCGCGGCGGGCGCCGGGGCCATTGCGGCACCAGTGTCGACCGGGGCTTCATCCTTCTTTGTGCATGCGGCAAGAGCGAGAACTGCGGCGACGAGAGCAATGCGCTTCATTTGTAATCTCCAGTAGAGAGGGGGCCAACGTGATTAGACGCCGGTCCGTGCACGCGGTCGCGATGCTCGTCAAT
>JBKPNY010000095.1:0-9818 GCA_046732835.1 Gemmatimonadota bacterium
AGAGTCAACTCACGGGGTGGCTCGAGCTGAATGTTCTCATCGCTCGACTTGCTCCGCATGTTGGTGAGCTTCTTCTCCTTCGTAGGATTTACGTCCATGTCACCGGGACGCGAGTTCTCACCAACGAGCATTCCCTCATAAACCTTGTCACCCGGCGAGACGAATAAAGTTGCACGCTCCGCCAGGTTCGCGAGAGCGAATGCAACAATCACACCGGGTTCCATGGAGACAAGAGTTCCGCGCGTTCGGCCAGCGAGCGGGCCCGCCCAGTTTCCATAATCGAGAAATCTGTGATGCATGATTCCCGTTCCCCGCGTGTCCGTCATGAACTCTGACCTGTAACCGAACAATCCGCGAGCCGGAATCCTGTAAAGAAGGCGTACCATTCCCTGCCCCGGATTTTTCATCTCGATCATCTCCGCACGACGTGGCCCGAGCTTTTCGATCACTGCGCCGAGGAATTCTTCGGGGACGTCGATTGCAAGCTCTTCGTAAGGCTCGAGGCGTTCACCCTTGGGACCCACACGAGTAATGACGCGCGGACGCGAAACCTGAAACTCATATCCTTCGCGGCGCATCGTCTCCATGAGAATCGTAAGGTGAAGCTCTCCTCGTCCCGACACCGTCCACGTGTCCGTGGAATCAGTATCCTCCACTCTCAGCGCAACGTTGCGCTCGAGCTCGCGATAGAGACGCTCACGCACCTGTCGCGAAGTGATGAACTTCCCTTCTCGTCCCGCAAACGGTGAATTGTTGACGAGGAAGTCGACGGAAATAGTCGGCTCTTCGACTGATATTCCCTCCAGGCGTTCCGGATGCTCGACATCAGTTACCGTGAGGCCAATCTCGACGTTGTCGAGACCAGCGAGGGCGACGATCTCACCTGCGCTTGCCGTCTCGAGCTCGATGCGCTCGAGTCCCTCATAACCAAAGAGCTTGGTGACGCGCCCCTGCTCGTCTTTCATATTCGGGTCGAGAGGAAGAAGCGCGACCGGTTCTCCGACCTTCACAGTTCCGCGCTCGATTCTGCCGATGCCGAGGCGTCCGAGATATGGCGAATAGTCGATTGTCGAGATGAGCATCTGGAACGGACCGAATGCATCAGTCGGCGGCGGCGGAACGTGATCGACTATTGCCTGAAACAGCGGAGACAGATCCTTCGGTTCCTGCTCGAGGTCCATTGTCGACACACCTTCACGTGCTGATGCGTACACAACCGGCGCGTCGAGCTGCGCCTCATCGGCCTCGAGCTCGATGAAGAGGTCAAGCACCTCATCGTGTACTCGCATTGGATCGGCGCCTGGTCGATCGATCTTGTTGATGACGACAATCGGAGTGCGACCGAGAGCGAGAGCTTTTCTGAGAACGAACCGCGTCTGCGGCATCGGTCCATCGAACGCATCGACAACGAGAAGAACGCCATTCACCATGCGCAGCGTGCGCTCGACTTCACCGCCAAAGTCTGAGTGACCCGGGGTGTCGATGATGTTGATCTTCGTTCCCTTCCAGCGAATGGAAGTGTTCTTTGCGAGAATCGTGATTCCCCTCTCTCTTTCGAGGGGGTTCGAGTCCATGACTCGTTCCATCACGATCTGATTTTCACGAAAAGCTCCGGCTTGCCGGAGCATCTTGTCTACTAGAGTCGTCTTGCCGTGATCGACGTGCGCGATAATAGCAATGTTTCGGATTTCCTGCGGGTTTTCCATAGCAGCGAAAGCTAGCCCGTCACAGGCGGAGATTGCAGTCTCAAATCATTTGACTGCTATTAACCGCCGAGCACGCCGAGCGTGCAGAAAAACACAAAACAGCCTTTGTTCTAGCTCGCCGGGATGAAGCTTACGTCGTGTCCGCGGGTTTTGAGCATTGCTATGAAAGAAGCTTTGTCCGTCGACTTCATGTACGCTTCCTTCGGCTCGACCAGTCCCTGATCGACGAGATCTATCAGAACATCGCCAAGCTGAATCATTCCAAGCTTGCGCGATGTCTGCATCACCGATGGAATCTGGAAAGCCTTCGATTCGCGTATGAGGTTCGCAACAGCCGGTACTGACAGAAGAATCTCTCGCGCGGCAACGCGGCCGCCTCCGATCTTCTTGCACAGCGTCTGCGAGATCACGCCTTTCAAGCTGTCGGCAAGCATGACTCTGATTTGTTCCTGACGATCAGCCGGGAATTGATCGATCACGCGATCGATTGTGCCAACTGCCGTAGTCGTATGCAGCGTTCCGAAAACAAGGTGACCTGTCTCCGCAGTTTCCAGAGCGATGGAAATTGTCTCGAGATCTCGCAGCTCTCCGACGAGCACAATGTCAGGATCCTCACGCAGTGCAGCACGCAGTGCGGTCTTGAACGATCCAGTGTGAACGCCAACCTGTCGCTGAGTGATCACGCACTTCTTGTTCTGGTGAACGAACTCGATGGGATCTTCGATCGTGATCACGTGATCGTTGCGCGAGCGATTCACGAGATCGATCAGCGCGCACAAGGTTGTCGACTTACCTGATCCAGTCGGACCGGTGACCAGAACAAGTCCCTTCGTGAGATAGCAGAGATTCTGAACTTCCGGTGTGATGCCCATCTCCTCGACAGTCGCGACTGTCGCGGGAATTACACGGAAAACTCCGCCGGTTCCCTTGTGATCCTTGAATGCATTCGCGCGGAATCGCGCAACGCCTTCGATCTCGTGCGCGAAGTCGGTGTCACTGTTCTTCAGAAATTCTTCGTAATTGCGATCGGGCATGATCGAGCAGACCATCGCATGAAGATCTTCAGCTCTCACCATCGGTCTGTCGCTCAAACGGTGCAGCTCACCATGCAGACGGATGATCGGAGGCTCGCCAACACGCAGGTGAAGATCGGATCCGTGATCTCTCACGAGCATCCTCAGCAGCTCTTCGATCGATTCGCGCGAAGCCGGATCGATGTTTCTCGATGCACTGATCGCATCCGGCAAATGATGCGACGCAGTCACTTTCGGAGCGGCGGGTGCGTGACCGTTCGAGCTTCCATTTCCGTTTGCGGAACCGTTTCCATTTGCGGAGCCGTTCCCCGCAACCACTGCAACTTCGGCATGCCCATTTCCGTTCATCGCGGCATTTGCCGGTGCTGCGCTTACTGTTGCCCGCAACGTTCCGTCCTCGCGCGTTACCCGGGTGACGAATCTTCCGTCACCATTGGCGTAGACGAATTCGACTGGCTCTCCGCCGCCGAGCGTTGCCGCCATTTCTGGCGGAGCCATCTCGCGAAGAAGGAGCAAGAGCTGTCCTTCGCCGAGCGGCTGGCGAGTCAGCGGATGCTGAGCTCCGGATTTGACGATGTGCGCGATGTCGCCGTCAGCGAGACGCACTGCGTCCGCCTTGTTGGAGACCATTGCTGTAAGGAGAGGATCGATTCTGGGCATACCATTAGGACGATCATCCTTGTTGACCGGAAACCAGAACTGCGGTACCGGGTACCAGACAAACCAGAAGTTCGGTACCGGGTACCAGACAAACCAGAAGTTCGGTACCGGGTACCAGACAAACCAGAAGTTCGGTACCGGGTACCAGTAGCTTTAGCTGTCAGCTCTCAGCGAAATCTGGTACCTGACACCGCAGTTCTGGTTTTCCGGTACCGGGTACCGCTGTTCTGGTTTTTCCGGTACCGGGTACCGCAGTTCTGGTTCCCCCCCCGTCTAGGCATGAGAGTGCGCTTCGCGAACCCCCATTTCCGCCTGCTCTATCTGCACCGTCACATGCGAGATCCCGAACAGTCCCATTGCATCGTGCACGTGCTCCAGAACGTGCTGCTGAGTTGAAGCATCGCGCACGATTGCGTGTGCGCTCATCGCTACCATCCGGGGGTTCACGGACCAAACGTGGAGGTCGTGCACTGACTCAATTCCCGGAATGCGCTCGAGCTGAATCCGCACCTCTTCCAGATCGATGTGTTTCGGCACCCCTTCCAGGAGAATGTCGACCGACTCCTTCACGAGAGTCCACGCGCCGCGGATGATCAGCGCCGTTGTCAGGAACGAGGCAATTGGATCGGCGAGAAGCCAGCCTGTCGACCGGATTACGATCGCGGCGGTGACTGTTCCGACTGAGCCAAGGAGGTCGCCGAGAACGTGGAGATACGCGCCGCGCACGTTCAGGTTCTCCTGCGAGCCGCGATGCAGGACCATTGCGGATATCACATTTATGATAAGACCTGCGACCGCCACCCACAGCATCAGCCCGTCCACCACCTGCTCCGGCGCACGCAGGCGCATGATCGACTCGACGATGATCGCCGCAGAAATCAGGAGAAGAGCGGCGCCGTTCAGGAACGCCGCGAGTATCTCCCATCGCAGGTAGCCGAAGCTCTTTCGTGCGGTAACCGGCTGATTCGAGAACCAGGCGACAAAGAGCGAGAGTGCCAGCGCCGCCACATCCGTGAGCATGTGCCCTGCATCGGCAAGCAGGGCGATCGAGTTCGAGATGAACCCGCCGGCGACCTCGACAAGCAGCAGCGTCGCCGTCATGACCAGGGCGAGACGCAGGCTGCTCACCGACGCATGCGCAGCGTGACCGTGGCCCGAATGGTCGTGGCCAGCGTGACCATGGCCGGCGTGATTGTGATAATTTCCAGACGTGTTCACGCGATTGTTCGCCATCCTGGCGCTTGTGCTGCTGAATGGGTTTTTCGTAGCTGCGGAATTCGCTCTCGTCAGGTCCAGGCGCACCCGCCTCGAGGCAATGGTTCGCAGTGGAGACAGGCTCGCGCGAATAGCGCTGCGTGCAAGCTCAAATATCTCCCGCGTTCTCTCAGCGAGCCAGCTTGGAGTTACCCTCGCCAGCCTGGGCCTGGGCTGGATCGCCGAGTCTACTCTTGCTGGCATCTTCGAGGGTCTGTTCGATTCGCTGCCGTTTGCGATTCAGCTGTCTGTTCGCGTTACGCTTGCTGGAATTATCGCGTACACCGTACTGACATATCTGCACGTCGTTCTGGGCGAGCTGACGCCGAAAGCCGCAGCCCTCAACTCGCCCGAGAAATTCGCAAAGTTTCTGGCTCCCCCGCTCATGTTCTTCGCGTGGGTGATGAGTCCTTTCATCTGGGTTCTTCACCGGTCCGCGAACGGCCTTCTCAAGATCCTGGGTCAGCCAGGTGCGGGGTCGGCCGA
The DNA here is from genome assembly GCA_046732835.1 of Gemmatimonadota bacterium. Lineage (GTDB taxonomy): Bacteria > Gemmatimonadota > Gemmatimonadetes > Gemmatimonadales > Gemmatimonadaceae > UBA4720. The sequence continues at coordinate 5,141 of JBKPNY010000095.1, forward strand.
AGCCGTTCACTCACCAGAAGAGCTGAGACTTCTCGTCGAGCAGGCTCAGGAAGGCGGAGCCCTTCAGTCTTCCGATGCGGACCTCATCGACGCTGTATTCGAATTCTCGGAGAAGAATGCGCGCGAAGTGATGACGCCGCGCACCGAGATTGTCGCGTTCGATGTGATCGCTCCTCTCGAGGAAGTGCTGCGCATCGTCGAAGAAACGCAGTTCTCGCGCTATCCTGTGTACGAGGAATCGATCGACAACATCATCGGCCTGGTGCTTACGAAGGATCTCCTTCGTTTACTCATTCCAGGTGCAGCGACGGACAGCTCCAAAGCTGCGGCCGAGTTCGATGTTCGGAGGCTCATTCGTCCAGTGCACGTGATTCCGGGATCGAGAGAAGTCGAAGACGTTCTCGCCGATTTCAAGCGACTCAAGGAGCACATGGCGATCGTGCTCGATGAATACGGTGGAACAGCGGGCATCATTACGATGGAAGATCTCCTCGAGGAAATCGTTGGCGAGATTCTCGATGAATACGACACTCCCGAGGACATCACCGAGCCTGTTCTCACTCGCGCAGGCGAGACGATGATTTCAGGCAGCACGAACATCGGCGAGCTCAACGAGCGCTTTGGTCTCGAGGTTCCCGATGAAGATGCTACGACGATCGGTGGATTTGTTTTCGGAATTCTTGGCCGTCTTCCTCAGGTCGGCGACAGGGTAATCGCTGGAGGCGCGATCTTTACTGTGAAGGGGATGGAGGGGCGAAAGATCGATGTGCTGTGCGTCGACCTGCACTCGATGGGTGATCGTCGTGCAAAGGAGCGAGAGAAGCAATCCGTCGGCATAGAAGCAGGGCCTGGATAAAGCTCGAGGCATCAGCAATCCCGCGTCCGGCGATATCGAGCGCGGTACCGTGATCAGGGGAAGTGCGCGGGAATGGAAGGCCCAGCGTGATGTTCACCGCGCTTCCGAATGAAGCAACCTTGATTGCAGTCATTCCCACGTCGTGATACGGCGCAATCACAGCGTCGAACTCTCCGCGAATCGCGCGAACAAAAACTGTATCGGCGGGAAATGGACCTTTGATCTTCGCCTTTTGAGCAGCCGGACGAAGAATCGAATCGTCTTCTGATCCGAATCGTCCGCCATCACCCGCGTGCGGATTCAACGCGCACAATGCAATCCGCGGCGAATCAATTGCAAACCAGCTCTCGAGCGCATCACGCGTGATCTCAGCCGTTTCGACGATGAGAGTTTCGTTGAGAGACTCGACCACATTCCGCAAAGGAAGATGTGTAGTAGCGAGAACAACTCTCAATCGATCTGATGCGAGCATCATCGCAACTTTCGAGTGAGTGAGCTCGGCGAGCATCTCAGTGTGTCCGGGAAAATCGTAGCCGCCCGCCAGCAGCGCCGCCTTGTCGATTGGAGCAGTGACTATTCCCTGCACTTCTCCATTCATCGCAAGCTCGACGGCTTTTTCAATTGCAAGACCAGCGAGTTGTCCAGCGGCTGCCTGATCGTGGTCAGGATTCCAGTGACCGATTTCGACATCAGAATCGAGGCCGCAGCCTGAGGGCGCGACAATCACCAAGTCAGAGCGCCCGCCGACCGTCGGGTCTGCGAGCGCCTTGGAAATAATCTCGGGTCCTATGCCGCGCGGATCACCCGCGGTTACGGCGATGCGTGGATTCACTCCTGCAATTTTATCGCGACGTAGGTCTGTTTGCGAAGATCGTCGAGAAGACTTCGTGTCGCCTTCTCCGCAACGAGCTGCGATCGAATCCTGTCCTTGATCTCAGCTTCATCGAACTGGCCGGCTTCGTTCACGTTTACAAGCTGCACTACCGCCCATTTTGCTGCCCCTCGAGGATTCGCGAGCTCGAATGGATCGGTGATGTCGCCTGATTTTTTTCCGGCGAGCGCAGTGGCGTACGACGCAGGAAGAGAATCGCGCACGAATGGCTGAAGAATTCCTTTTTCTTCGGCAGGATCATGATGTTTTGCACTGACTGAATCGAACGCCGCTCCTGCTCTCAGCTGACTCGCAACCAGCTCTGCTTCAGTCTTTGCTGCTGCGATGTCGGCCGAATCGATTGTCGGTGCGATGAGGATGTGCCTCGCTTTCACTTCAGCTGCCTGAACGCGATCGACCTTGATGATGTGGTAGCCGAAAGCCGTCTCGACGACATTGCTGATCTGGCCGGGGCCGAGCATGAACATCACTCGCTCGAACTCGGGAACCATCGCGCCGCGTCGATTCCATCCGAGATCACCACCCTGCGGTTTCGAGGCTGGATCCATCGACTCACGCTTTGCGATCTGCTCGAAATCGCCGCCTTTTCTGATTTCTACGAGAAGAGAATCGGCTTTAGCCTTTGCTTTCCTCTTTGCTTCAGCAGATGGTTTCGGCGCCACGACAATCTGCCTGAACGTCACCGTAGCGGGTGCGCCCTGGAGCTCGGACTTGTTCTTCTCGAATGCTTCGTTCACTTCGCTGTCAGAGACGTTGCGGCCTACTGCCGTCTTGCGCAGCTCCTCGAACACGCGCTGCTGAAGCTGCCGGCGATAGATCTGCTCGTAGAGCGTGCGCTTGTATTCCTCAGGAGTACCAAAGCCGGCGTTCTTGAGCTCCTGCTTGTATTCATCTTCAGTCTGAAACTGCGACCTGACTCGCTTTACCTGATCGTCGACGCCGCGATTCACTTCATCGGGAGTGACTTCGATTTTCATCAGGTGCGCTTTCTGAACCAGGATCTCCTCGTCGACGAGCGCACTGAGCGCCTCTTTGGCGAGCGCTGCCTGACCCGCTGAATCGGAAGGCAGCTGAAGTCCCGCGGCTCGCTGCTGATTGATGGAGTTCATCACATCGCTCCACAGGATCACCGAATTCCCAACGACAGCAACAACGCGGTCGACAGGAATTGTGGAGCGTGCAGGTTGAGCCGAGAGCGAGGCTGAGGGTGTGGGTGTGGGAGTGGGAGTCTGTGCCGCCAGTGAAGCGGGCAGAATCGCCAGTGTTGAGATCAGTAAAGCTTTGCGCATCCGTGTTCTACCCTCAGCCAGTGCTCTGGTTTCCTTACTTCTTCTTCGTGGTATCTGCGTTAGGCACCGGAACTACAGAGCTGGGTTGCCCACCCTTTGACGTTGAATCAGTCGCGAGGCGAACCTTTGCCGCTTCGAGCAGAACAGCGTCGAGCGTTTCCGGATTGATCGTGTAGTCGTACTTCTCGCGAAGAACGTTCTGCACAGGCTGCGTCACGTCGACATACTGCGCCTGCTGCTGAAGAAGCTTGTTGATGTAATCCTCGACGCGCTGGGCTGCGAGCTTCGCTCGGTCGGACTTGGATTTTGCCGCAGCCTCGAGCGCTTTCGGATCGACATTGAGCGCATTCCAGGCGTTGGTAACCGCCTGAGTGAACATCTTGCGGACATCAGCAAGTTGCGCCGCGTCGGGCCCGAGCTTCGCGCTGTCGGCCGAATGGAGCACCAGCTCATTGCGCACGAAATTTCTCACGAACATCGGGAGCATCGAATCCGGAGCCTGCTTCACACGCTCGGCGATCTGAGCCTGTGGCGGGAATGTCTCCATCCATCTCGACAGATCGGCGGCAGTGAACTTTCCGAGAGTGGACGTTGCGAGAACAGTCTTGTCATCGCGATGACCATTGGGATTTTCGACGACCGCGCGGATTGTTGCAGCTGTGCCCTGCTTGATCTCGACCTTCGAGCTTGCCTCGACACCTGCGAGATAAGTGCTCTCTGCCGCCTGCATTCCACCAGCCTGCATCGCCTGCACGAACTGACTCTTCACCTCTGAGAACAGCGGACGTCTGATGATGTGATATCCATACTGAGTCTGAATGACCGGGGAGATCTCACCCGGCTTGAGCGCCGCTGTGGCCTGATCGAATTCCTTGACCATTGCCCCGCGCGGGAAAACTCCGAGCGAGCCGCCATTCACCGCAGACTGCGGATCCTGGCTGTTCTTCTTTGCCATCTCCGCGAAATTCGCTGAGTTCACCTGAGCGCGAAGTGCATCGATTTTCGCCTTTACCTTCGCTTTGCCCGCAGGCGTTGTGTCCTGAGTGGTGAGCAGAAGGATGTGGCTCGCGGCGAGCATCTGGTTGTTGTTGTACGCCGCTTCCGCGGTCGAGCTGTCAGGCGCTTTCCACGTCTTCGAAACCTGATCGTACCACTTCTTCGCTTTGACGTTGGCGATGATCGCCCACATCGCCTCGTCGATCTTCTTGTTGTCCTTCAGCGAATCGTTGTTGGCCGCAGCTTCAGCAACAAGCTGATAGTTGACCCATGCGTCGACGATTGCATTTGCAATGTCCTTTCTCAGAGGAGCTTTCGACGCTCCCATGAGATTGGCGAGTCTCGTGATTGTGAGCTGCTGGTCGTTTGCTTTGGCAACGACGTCGACGTGCGCGGAGAACGCCTCCTTCAGCGAGTCGCAGCCGGTTACGATGAGAGCCGCACCGATTGCGGCAAGAGCGAATTTTTTCATGGTTGTGGTGAGTCGTTTGTTAGCCGGAGCTGCCGCTTCGGCCGCGGAGCGTCGCGAGAGCGCGGATCAGGCCGTCGAGCAGCTCAGCGCCGCCGAGCCTGGTCAATTTGAGCGAAAGCGGATGTGCTCTTCGCACCTCCGCCTGAAACTGTACCTCGTGAAAGGCCGCCGAG
>JBKPNY010000096.1:0-18802 GCA_046732835.1 Gemmatimonadota bacterium
GATCGGCCCGAGGCACCGAGGGCAGCCAGAGCAGCAATCAAAACTGAGTGTTGAAATTTCAGCATACTCGAATATTCAACACGCACCAGCGGGTGTCAACTTGACAATACTGCCCGGCGGGTTTTAACTAGCACTTACAACCGAACGACCCTGTGGTCATTTGCCGCGTATTGCAGCCACGTTAAATAAATGCTAAAAAGCGTAGAACGCCCGCGGAAACCCCGTGGGCGTTCTGCATTTCGCGGATCCAATTTTTCAAAAGGAGGACCGCGAAATGTCAGCGGCGACAGTACGTGTTGGACTTGCAGGATGTGGTGTTGTCGGCGGCGCGCTCGTGCGGCTGCTGGACGAATCGGCAGATACAATCGAATCCCGATATGGAGTTCGCCTCGAGCTCTCCCGAGTGCTGGTGCGCGACACTCAACGTGACCGAGGTCTCCCTCTTCCTCGATCGATCTTCACCAGCGACCGAAATGATTTCCTCTCGCACGATACTGACGTTGTAGTCGAAGCGATTGGCGGAACTGAGACAGCGAGTGAAATCGCCAGGAACTCTCTTGGCAAAGGGCGACGCTTCGTCACGTCGAACAAAGAGCTGATCGCACGCGAAGGTGCCGAGCTGGCATCGCTCGCGCGAGAGAAATCTGCGGCGCTCGACTTCGGCGCATCAGTCGGTGGAAGCGCACCGGTAATCGCACTGCTTCGCGACCTCCTCGGGAGCTCCACACCGTTGTCTGTAAGGGGGATTCTCAACGGAACCTCGAACTACGTCCTCACTGTGATCGAGCGCGGAGCGAGCATCTCTGACGCGATCGAGAAGGCGAGAGCGAAAGGTCTCGCCGAACAGGACTGTTCGAGAGATCTGGATGGGCGCGATGTCGCTGCGAAGCTCGCAATCGTCACGTGGATGTCGTTTGGAATTGCACCGTCGACGGTCACGATTCCGCGCATTGGCATCACGCGCCAGACACCCCGGCTAATCGATGCAGCGCGGACGCTTGGCGGAAAAGTACGACTTCTCGGACAGGCTGAACTGGTGGGAAAGCGTGAAGTGTCAGCGTTCGTTGAGCCGGTGGTATTTCCTGATCACACAGCATTCGCGCACACTGAGCTCGAGGACAACCGAATAGAAGTCGACCTCGGCTGGAGTGCGCCGCTGACGGTGTCCGGGCCAGGCGCAGGTGGCGCTCCAACCGCGACCGCATTGCTCGGCGACATTCTGAACACGCAGCCGCGTGCAAATGATCGTTCGAAACGCGGCACGGAGTTCAAGTGCGCGGAGGATAACAGGATTCATCGCTGGCTTCTGGCGAACGGCGAAGGGTGGCGAGTGTTCGCCGCGACCAGACGCGAGCTTCAAGAGAAGATTGCCGGCGATACTGAGGTTGCAGTCGCGAGACTCGAGCTGCCTGTGATCAGCGGGGAAGTCTCATGACTGCAATCGAGATCACAGGTCCGATAAACGCACCGGTTGTGGTCGTACTCGGCGGAATTTCTTCCTCGCGTCACGTTACTGCGACCGCAGCGAATCCAAATCCAGGCTGGTGGAATGGTTTTGTTGGAGCAGGGAAACCGATCGATACGCGGCTGCTCAAAGTGGTGAGCATGGATTACCTCGGTGGAGATGGAGACGATGCGCTGTCGACGCATCATCAGGCACGCGCGCTGCTCGATGCCCTCGATGATGCGGGGATTGGGCAGCTTCACGCGGTTGTCGGTGCGTCGTACGGCGGAATGGTCGCACTCTCACTTGCCGAGCTTTATCCGTCGCGAGTAGAGCGGCTGATTGTGATTGGGGCGGCTCATCAGAGCACCCCGTCCGCAACAGCGCATCGCTCCCTGCAGCGGAAAGTTGTCGAGCTGGGATTTCGTGCAGGCCTGGAGTCAGAAGCACTGGGCATCGCTCGCGGAATGGCGATGACGACTTACTCAACGGCGAGCGAGCTCGAGACGCGATTCGATTCCGACGATCCGTTGGAGAGAGAGCGGGAGATCGATCGTTTTCTGACTCTCGCCGGGGCTCAGTTCGTAAGCAAGTGTCCACCGCTCAAGTTTCTGGCACTCTCACAATCACTCGATCGGCACTTCGTGAATCCGGCAACTATCACGTGCCGCACGACGCTAATCGGTGTGATCGAGGATTATCTCGTTCCACCGTCGCAGCTGCGTGCACTCGCTTCGGCGATATCAGGTCCGTGCGAGCTCTCACTCGTGAGCTCGATTTACGGACACGACGCATTTCTCGAAGATCAGGCATTGATCGCACCAATCGTCAAGCGCGCGCTTCAGGCTCGCGCAGGAGCCGAAGTATGACCTGCATTGAAAACGAGGTCGCGCGACAAACTCGCCGCCCGTGTACTCGCTCGGTGAGAGCCGGTATTGCAACCGATCAGCATCATGGTGCAGTGGTTCCGCCGATTCACCTCTCGTCAACGTTCTCATTCGACGGATTCAACAGAAAACGCAAGTATGATTACACGCGATCGGGAAATCCGACGCGAGATCATCTTGCGAACGCAATTGCAGATCTCGAGTGCGGGACTGTCGGCATTGTGACAAGCTCGGGAATGTCTGCGGTGATGCTTGTACTGCAGCTCGTGAATCCCGGTGAGCTCGTCATCGCAAGTCATGACTGCTATGGCGGGACGCATCGCATCCTGCGCTCGCTCGCTGCACGCGGTCACTTCAGAGTTTCATTTGAAGATCTCACCGATGCTTGTGCTGCTGAATCAATTCGTCGACAGAGACCGAAGGTTTTGTGGATCGAGTCGCCGAGCAATCCGTTGTTGAGAATTGCGGATATCAATGTGCTTGCGGGTGCTGGGCATGAGGCTGGATCCGTTGTCGTTGTCGACAACACGTTTCTCTCGCCGGCACTGCAGAAGCCAATCGAGCTCGGCGCTGATGTCGTTGTGCACTCTACAACGAAATACCTGAACGGCCACAGCGACGTTGTCGGGGGGGCAGTTGTAGCAAGCGATGCCGCGCTTGGCGAAGAGCTGGCGTGGTGGGCGAACTGTCTTGGAATAACCGGCGCGCCGTTCGACAGCTTTCTGACATTGCGCGGGATTCGCACTCTCGATGCGCGCATCAGAATTCACGAGGAAAATGCAGGCGCGATTGCAAGCGCTCTGCACCAGTCATCGGCAGTATCGAAAGTCTACTATCCCGGCCTGCCGTGGCATCCGGGTCACGAGATTGCCGTTTCCCAGCAAAGTGGATTCGGCGGAATGATCAGCTTCGAATTGGAAGGAGGACTTGACGCTGTGAAAACGTTCCTTGGCTCGCTCGAATGCTTCACTCTCGCTGAATCGTTAGGTGGAGTAGAGAGTCTTGTTGCGCATCCCGCGACTATGACTCATTCCTCGATGGAGCCCGCAGCGAGGGAAACTGCGGGGATCACTGACTCATTGCTCAGGCTGTCAGTGGGAATCGAGCATGTTGAAGATCTTTTGTTCGATCTTCAGCGGGCATTGTCTTTTGTCGAATAAAAGAAACAGAGCTGTTAGCCGACTATGACTCGCAGAGCATTACCCTGATCCACCGTCTTTCCGCCGGTCGTTGATCAGAACAGTCGCAATCATCCACAGCCCAAGTCCAGCGGCGAGCACCATGCACACCATGCCCAGTCGGCGCCAATACTGAAGGAGCGTGCTCGATGCGATTAAAAGTCCAGCGAGCACGAGTCCGACAAAGATCCTGTTCGCGATCTTCTCCATTCCCTTGAGAAGCATCGGGAGCTGCGGAGTATCGATTCGGAACGCAAAGTCGTTGCGCGACATTCGTTCGGTGATGGTGTCGAGGCGGCGGGGCAGAGCATTGACGAGATCGCTCGTGGCAGTCGCCATCTGGAAAAGTCGTCTTGGACTTAGATCGCGTCGCGCGCGTTCGTTGGCGATGCGCGTTGCATAATCGCGCATTGTCTCCGACGGGTTGAACGATGGATCGAGTGCGCGCGTCACCGCATCGAGATTGAACAAAGCTTTTGCGAGAAGTGTCAGCTCGGCAGGAAGCTTGAGACCCGCGCTGTAGCCAATGCTGATCATCTGATATAGAACCAGACCAGCCGGTGTATCGCCGACGGTTTCGTTGGCGTGCTTTGCAACAACGGCTGAGACTTCGCGAACGTACGCGGTGCGATCGAAAGTCCCGGAGTGCTCGCCGATCTCGATCAGCACTTCGGCAGCAGCATCTCCCTGATTCTCGGCCATCGCGAGAAAGAGCCGAACGACAGCGTTTCGCATGGATTCAGTCAGATGCGCTGTCATTCCGAAATCGATCATCGCAAGCTTGGGATCGTCCGGATCTGCAACGTCCGTTGCTTCGGCCATCGCTTCGGCTTCAGATCGTATGAGAGGTGTTGCCGGCTTACGCGTTTCGCTTCGGCGATCGAGTGCAGCTGATTCAGCCGGAGTCAGCGGGTTTTCCCGGCCGGGGAGGACGAGGAAAATGTTGCCCGGGTGTGGATCAGCGTGGAAATGGCCGGTTCCCGTGATCTGGTGGAGATACGCTCGCGCAAATTCATCGGCGAGCTGCTCGAAATCGTAATCGATGCGGGTGATCGCAGGGATCTCACTGATCTTTACACCGCGCACTCGTTGGGTCGTCAGGACTTTGTGCGTGGTGTACGCGTCGATCACCCGCGGAATCAGAATGTGCGGGAATCCTGCAAGGGATCGCCTGAAGCTCGCAGCATTTCTTGCTTCTGTGCGGTAATCGAGCTCATCCGCAAGTGCACGCTCGACCTGCTGAACGACACCGATCACATCGACTCTGTCACCCGCAGAAGTATGCGCCGCGAGAAATTCGGCCAGCTCGCGGAAAAACTCGATGTCATCTGCGAGGATTTCGCGAATACCGGGACGCTGAACTTTTACTACGACATCCCGCCCGTCGCGCAGCTTAGCCGCGTGCACCTGGCCGAGTGAAGCTGATCCGAGCGGTGTTTCGTCGAAGGAGTCGAACAGCTTGTTGATTTTTGCACCCAGCTCTTCCTCGATGCACGTCTGAACATCGTCGTAGGACATCGCCGGAACGCTGTCCTGCAGATGCTCGAGCTCATGCACGTACGCAGGCGGAATCAGATCGGGGCGAGTGGAAAGAATCTGACCGAGCTTGATGTATGCGGGTCCGAGCTCGACCAGTCGCTCACGAAAGGCCTTGGCCTTCGCGGCCATCTCCCCGTCATCGGGCTCGGATTCGTTATCGAGCTGTGCGCCCTGCAGCGTGAGCAGGCCCTGGCCTTTCGCGAAATCCAGAAGGCCGTAGCGTGTGAGCAGGCTGACCGTAGATACCAGCTTGGGCAGGTACTTCGGAGCGAGAAGCATTAGTGATCGGAAAGGCAGAAACTGTGCCCGGTTCGAATATATTTACGGCACCGCAAAACCAGAAAAACGCGGTATCAGGTATTAGATGAAACCAGAAAAACGCGGTATCAGGTATTAGATGAAATCAGAGAATAGCGGGCGAGTCGACATCACGACGGTGCCCAAGCCGTGGGGACATGAGACGATCTGGGCCCACACCGACCGATATGTTGGAAAAGTGCTGCACATAAAAGCGGGCCATTCGCTGTCCGTGCAGTATCACAACAAAAAAGACGAGACCGTGCATCTCATGAAGGGAGAGCTGGTCTATCGCGTGCAGTTGGGAGAAACGCTCGAGGATATGCGCCTCAAAGCGGGCGAGTCCTTTCGCATAACGCCGGGCACGATCCACCAGATGGAAGCCGTAACCGATTGCGATGTACTCGAGGTCTCCACTCCGGAGCTCGATGACGTCGTGCGGCTTTCAGACAGATACGGACGAGAGGGAACAAGCGCACCATGAAGGTGATCATTCCACTTGCAGGAAAGGGTACTCGACTCCGGCCGCACACGCACGTGACGCCGAAGCCAATGCTGCGCGTTGCAGGCAAGCCGGTGATGTCATACGTGCTCGATAAACTGAGAGACCTGGGCGGTATCGAGCAGATCATCTATATCACAGGTCATCTCAAGGAAAAGGTCGAAGACTTTGCGCGAAAGAGTCTCGATGTTCCGGCGGTGTTCATCGAGCAGAAGGTGCAGGATGGAACCGCTGGTGCGATTGCGCTCGCCAGAGATTATGTCGATCAGCCGGTGCTGATCATTTTCGTCGATACGATTTTCGATGCTGATCTCACGGTGATCAACCGAACCGATGCTGATGGAATCATCTGGACAAAGGAAGTTGAGGATTACCAGCGCTTCGGGGTGGTGGTAACTGACAAAGACGGCAACATGACGAAGATCGTGGAGAAGCCGAAAACGCCGATCTCCAAGGCCGCGAACATCGGGCTTTACTACATCAGGAACTGGAAGCTGCTCTATGAGGGAATCGATCACGTTCTCGCCTCGCCGAAAAATCAGGGCGAGTATTTCCTCACTGACGCGTTTCAGTACATGATCGACAAAGGCGCGAAGATCAGGGTGATCGACGTCGAAGGATGGTACGACGCGGGAAAGATCGAGACGATGCTCGAGACGAATCAGACGATGCTCGAGAAAGGACGCGCACGCCGTCCGCAGGGAGCGGGTGATTCGACCATCGTCGATCCGGTTTACATCGAAGACAATGTCACGTTGAAGGGTTCGACGGTGGGACCGAACGTGTCGATTGGCGCAGGAAGCGTCATAGAGAACTCAAAGGTGAGTCATTCGATTCTGGGAACCAACTCACGGATAGTCCGATCGACAATTACCAACTCACTGGTTGGGGATGACACCGTTCTCGATGGTGTTCGGGGTGAAGTGACTGTAGGCGACAATTCCGAGGTGAGAGTATCGCCGCCAGGCTGAGCCGCAACGTCGTTGCGCTCGGCGGGGTCAGCTTCCTCACCGACGTAGCGACGGAGATGATCTACCCGCTTCTCCCGCTGTTCCTCAGCACCGTACTCGGCGCGAATGCAAGCTTCATCGGTGCGATCGAAGGGACAGCGGAGTCGATTGCGGCATTGCTCAAGCTCGCCAGCGGCTGGTGGTCGGACAAAGTAAAGAAGCGAAAGCCGCTCGTTGTCATCGGGTATGGAATTGCGACCATTGCGCGTCCGTTTACCGCGATTGCGCAAAGCGCAGCGCAGGTTCTCGCAATTCGTGTCACCGATCGAGTCGGAAAGGGAATCAGGACAGCACCGCGCGACGCGCTGCTTGCGGACTCAACGAGTGAAGAATCTCGCGGTCGCGCTTTCGGATTTCACGCGGCGATGGACAATGCGGGTGCGGTGCTGGGTCCGCTCATAGCGTTTTTCCTTTTAAGGGAGCTCGATTTCTCGCTCCGAAATGTTTTCTGGCTGGCAGCGGTGCCGGGTGTGCTGGCGTTTATTGTCCTTGTGATTGCGGTGAAGGAAGTCGAACACAAGGAATCGTCCGCACCTTCGTCTACAGCGCACATCGATACGAAGCAGAAGCTTGGTGGAAGGTTCTGGTATTATATCGGCATCGTTTTTCTTTTTACTCTCGGCAATTCGACTGATGCATTTCTGCTGCTTCGTGCGAATCAGCTGGGGATTGCAGTCGCACTCGCTCCGATACTGTGGGCGTTCCTGAATCTGATCAAGGCTGCGCTTGGAACGTGGGGTGGATCGTTGTCCGACAGATTTGGCAGAAAGCCGCTGATCATCGCGGGATGGACAGTGTATGCGCTCGTCTACCTTGGTTTTGCGATGGCGACGAAGCAGTGGCATGCCTGGGCGTTGTTCGCTTCGTACGGGCTTTTCTATGCCTTCACTGAAGGGACAGAGAAAGCGTTCGTGGCAGACCTGATTCCGAAAGCACGGCGCGGCGCAGCGTTCGGGTGGTACAATCTCGCGATCGGCCTCGGCGCATTGCCTGCTTCGCTGATATTCGGAGCAATCTGGGATAGAGCAGGCGCGCACGCAGCTTTCCTGTTTGGCGCATCGCTCGCCATTCTTGCGTCGGTCGGAATGTTTTTCGTGTCGCCTCAGCGGCCCACCGCGTGAGCTTGAATCCACTCAATCGTCTTTCTGCTTATCGCGCATTGAGGCCGCTGAATGCTCGAACGCGTGAGGATATAGCCGAATTCAGAGATCGTAGATTCAGGAAGCTCGTGCGACATGCGTACAAGAATGTTCCGTACTACAAAAAACTGTTCGACAATTACGGCGTCGATCCGAGTACCATCAGGACCGCAGAAGACCTTGCCCGAATTCCAGTTTCATCGCGAACCGATATCCAGCTCACCCCGATAAGGGAGCGGATTGCGAGAGGAGTAGATCCGGGCAAGCTCATTGTTCGCAAGACAACAGGGTCGTCAGGGCAGTGCCTCGAGGTCATGCGCACATGGACTGAAGAGCAGAAGCTCAACCTGATGCGATGGCGCGCGATTCGTGGCTACGGATTGAAGCGGGCAGACGTAATTGCGGTACCGCGCATTCCAATAGGAAGACATCATCGCGACTATGCGCTTCCTCGTCGAATGGCTGACGCAATCGGCTTTTATCGCAAGCAGCTGATCGACCTGTCTACAATCGAGGATGCGTCGAGGATACTCATTCTGCGAGATCCCGAAGTAATCATGGGATGGCCAACAATCCTGGGCGACCTTGCTCCAAAGTGGAAAGCGATGAGAACGCCGGGAATTTGCGGGCCGAAATTCCTGATCTCAGGTGGTGAGATGCTGGCGCCGCACGTGAAGAAACGGATCACTGAAAACTTCAAGGCTCCGGTGTACGACATGATGGGCGCGCACGAATTCAGTCTTCTCGCCTGGGAGTGTCCGATGACCGGTCACTATCATTTTTCTGACGAGACGATTGTCGCGCAGGTTGTCGTTGATGGACGCATCGCCCAGCCGGGAGAGCAGGGAGAGCTGGTTGTTACCGGTCTTCACTCAATGGCGATGCCGTTCATTCGCTACAACCTCGGCGACATCGTTGTGCAGGGATCGTCGCAGTGTGAGTGCGGAAGTCCGTTCTCGACGATGCAGAGTATTCAGGGAAGAACGGGCGAATACTTCAACCTTCGTGAAGGGCGGAGAGTTCATCCTCAGGACATCGTGAGAATGTCATTTATTGCCGCGCCCTGGATTCGGAATCTGCAGGTGATTCAAAATGACCTCACGCATCTCGAGCTTCACGTTGTTCCCGTGAGACCGCCAACCGAAGCTGAGGTCGATGCGATTCGCACGGCAGTGAAGAAAGTTCTATGGGGTGTCGCGACGCTGGAAGTTGTGATCGTTGACGATATTCCGGTTTCCTACGACACGAAATTCAAGGTTCACCGATCGAAGCTTGCTACGAGCAATACGGCCTATTCCAGTCAGAGCTCTGAACATTCAGGAGTGGAACCGTAACGCTCGAGCGCGATGGTAAGTCAGTCGTAATCACGACCGTTCCTTTTCGGTCAGACAGGAAATCCCAGAAGCCGTTGATGTTCGCACCTTCACTCTGACGGACGAAGCCGACGCTGAGCGCAGGTCGGGAGGGATCTTCGACAGGAAACTCGTACCGAATCGACGCGCCGTCCTGGAGCGTGATTTTAGTAACGTGTCCTTTGAGAGTTTCTCCAGTGATCTGCCAGCTGAAATCCTTGTCGGGTTGATAGTCGCGCTGCTCCGACTCGACGAGGTGCGCAACTGCAATCGTGACGTTGTTTTCGACAAGACTGCCTTCAGCAACCACATTGCGAAGCTCGTACAGGCAGCGCCCGCTCAAGAGGCCGCAATTCGAGAAAATCAGTGGTGCGGCTGCAAGAGCCATCAGCGATCGGAGTTTCAGCAGCACCTCGAGCCAGGGCGGCTGTATCGGGCGTTGAGTCTGTCGCGGTAAAATTCGTCGCGCGTGAGAGGGGCACAACTGCAATCGCATTCACGCAGATAGCGATCGTAGTCAGGCACTCCAAGTATCGCCCGCATTCCGCGGGCGATACCTGATGCGACTGACACGATTCGATCGATCACGGCGTATCCGGCCTGGCTGGGACACGAGATGGAAGATTCTCCTCGAAAATCTTGAAGATCCTCTTGTACTCGTCAGTCCAGGATGACGGCCGCACGAATGCGTGATCCTCAACCGGATAGAGCTGCATCTCCCAGTTCTCCTTGCCGAGCTCGATAAGTCGCTGCGAAAGACGAATGTCGTCCTGCACGAGCACGTTGACATCGACCATGCCGTGGAGAATGAGCAGCGGATCCTTCAATCCCTCCGCGAAATAAATCGGCGAGGAGCGACGATACGCGATTGTATCAACCTGCGGAGTGTTCAGGATGTTCGACGTATAACCATGATTGTAATGGGCCCAGTCGGTCACACTGCGAATCGCGGCTCCCGCACCGAAGTACTGTGCCTGCGTGAACAGCGCGAACTCGGTGATGAATCCGCCGTAGCTTCCGCCGTAAATGCCGATGCGGTCAGGATCGATGTTGTAAGTCTTTGTGAGATACTTCGAGACATCGACCTGATCCTGGAGGTCGCGGCCACCCATATAACGGTATATCGCCGTTCTCCAGTCGCGACCGTATCCTGACGATGCGCGATAATCTGCATCCATAACGACGTATCCCTTGGATGCGAGATACTGATTGAACATGTACTCGCGCGGATACTCGCTCCAGAAATTGCCGACGTTGTGCAGATATCCCGCACCGTGCACGAAGATCACGGCTGCACCATTTGGCTGCGCACCCATTTCCTGCGGCGTGTAGATGTGCGCCGGGACCATTGCACCGTCGCTCGCCGGCACCATTACGATTTTTGGCGCGATCCAGTTGAACGACAGCCACTCCCTGCTCGGGCTCAACGTGAGCTGCGATTCCTCGGCGCCCGCCTTCATCGGCATGATGAAGAGATCGGGCGGGCGATTCACATACGAGTAGACATCCGCGAGCTGTGATCCATCCGGTGAAACGGTAACGACATGACGACCAGACTTAGTCGTAATCTTCGTGCGCGGTCCGCCATTTACTGACATCGTGTAGAACTGCTCTTCAGCCGGCGAGGGCTCGTTGATTCTGAGGTAGAAAGTTTTTCCGTCGGCGGAGAGATCGACGTCGAGAACCTCCCATTTTCCGTTGGTGAGCTGCCGCTTGTCAGTGCCGTTGGCCGCAATAGTGTAGAGGTGCGCGTAACCGCTCTCCTCCGAGACCCAGAAAAACCGGCGGCCACCATCGTACCAGCCGGCGCATCCGAACGAACAAGGTCCGCCGATCCACGCGCTGTCGCGCTCGCTGCTCAGCGTGGTCTGCTTGCCGGCTGCGTCGACAATCTGAAGAACACGCACTTTGTTGTCGGCGGTATATCCGAAGTACGCGCCATACTTTCCGTCGCTGCTCCAGCCGAGTGTGATTGCGAATCCGGCTGTCGTATCGGTGGCGTAGGGTTTGAGCCAGGTAAGGGTGCCCGTCCTGAGATTGACATGAGCCACACGCCCCTTATCCTGAGCGTCGCCGACATTTTCGCGGCCGTGAATCTGCTCGACGTAGCCGCTCTCAGTGATGTAGCGCGGAATGTCATTCGATCGCGCACCCTGCGCGGGGATATTCGTTGTAATGAGCAACGCATCACCGGAAGGTGACGCAGTCACGCTTGCGAGCTGCTCGCCGGCCTGAGTGTAAAAAGTCTTGAGCGCTCTCGAGGCTCTTTCATCACGCGCTGCTTTTGCGATGCTGTCTGCACGAACCTGATCGCGAATAACTTCGAAAAGATCACGCTGCTGCTGAGCGATGCGTCCTGCCTGACCCGTCGGTGGAGTCGGATCTTTCGGTGCAGGACCCACACGCAGATCAGTGAGCTGCTGAAGCAGCCCGTCATTCAGGTTGATCGAGTAGACGTTGTTCTCGCGAATGAAAAAGACCTTCGACGCGTCTGTTGAGAAGACTGGACTGGACTCTCTCGCATTCGTCTGCGTCAGACGCCTCGTGGTTCCGCGAACCATGTCGGTCACGTACACATCGCCGCCGTACTCGACCGCCATGTATCGGCCGTTGCCTGATCGATCGCCCTGTGTCGCAGTAGCACCGGCTGAGTCGAACTGCGCGGGCGTGACGCGCTCAGGCTTGGAGCCGGGAACAGCGCGAACGCGATAACGCTTTGGTGTCTCTCTCCAGTCGGTGCCGGGCTCGACCCAGTTGAAGTAGATCCACTTGCTGTCGGCGCTCCATCGAATATCGGAAGGCACGCGCCCGTAAAGCTCGGGCCCGCGCATGATGTTCTTGATGGAGAAATCAAATGTCGAGGGAGCCTGCTGGGCGCTGAGAGGCGCAGCGATCAAAGCAGCTAACAGAATCTTTCGCATCAAATCTCGTGTGAAGGGACTAGTTGAATGAAGCTAACCTCGGTACTTGTTGCGGGAGAACGTCCGCTGAGAATACGAATCCATACCCGCGTGGACTCGATAAGGATCACGACAAACGCCACCATCAATAATCCGGCGAATACCGCGTCAAGCCGATCATTGAATATCATTCGCCGGGCGGCTCCGATCGACGCAACGCCCGGTGGTGCCGCCCCCGTCGCGATTATTCCTTCGAATGCGCGTGCGTGCGCAAGCAGACCGAGCTTGGGACTGTCAGAAAATATTTTGAGCCACCCGCCTGTGAGGCAAATAACAGCGAGCCATGCAAGCGGAAGAAGCGTCATGAAGGAATAGCGGGCCTTGCCCATTCTTATGATGACAGTCGTCCCTATACACAGCGCCACGCCAGCGAGAAGCTGATTGGAAATTCCGAACAGCGGCCACAGCGAATTGATTCCGCCCAGTGGATCCATCACTCCCTGGTAGAGGAAGTAACCCCACATCATCACGAAGACAGCGCTCGTGGTTATAACCGCAGGGTACCATGAAACGCGTCCAATCGGTTTCCATACATGCGAAAGAAGGTCCTGCAGCATAAATCGACCGACTCGCGTTCCTGCGTCGAGGGTTGTGAGAATGAACAGCGCCTCGAACATGATCGCAAAGTGATACCACAGGGCCATCGCGCTGCTGCCGCCAAGCACGCGTGAGAATAGATGAGCCATTCCGACGGCAAGACTAGGCGCTCCTCCTGTCCGTGATAGAAGCGATGTCTCCCCAACTTGTCGTGCAAGCAGATCGATGTCCGCTGGATTCAATGTGAATCCCCAGTTTCTTACTGCTTCAGCAGCTGATTGCGCTGTCGTTCCAATCGCGCCTGCGGGTGCGTTGATGGCGAAATACACACCGGGTGTGAGAACGCACGCGGCAATCAGCGCCAGGACGGCAACGAGCGACTCCGTGAGCATGCCGCCATAGCCGATCATACGCGCGTGACTTTCGCGCGCGATGATCTTTGGAGTAGTACCCGAAGCTACGAGTGCGTGAAATCCGGAAATCGCACCGCACGCGATCGTGATGAACACAAACGGGAAAACCTTGCCGGCGAAGATGGGGCCGGTGCCGTCAGTGAACTGCGTGAGCGCGGGCATCTGAAGCGGCGGCAGGACAATCAGAATTCCAAGCGCGAGTGCGATAATCACACCGATTTTCACGAATGCCGAGAGATAATCGCGGGGCGCAAGCAGGAGCCAGACCGGTGTAACTGACGCGGCGAATCCGTACAGCATGATGAGAATTGCGAGCGACTTTCCACTTAGCGTGAACATCGGGGCGAGCGCGGGATTTTCGGCGACCCATCTGCCCGCGTAGAGCGCAAAAATCAGAAGCACAATTCCGATCGCACTTGCCTCGAGTACGCGATGCGGCCGTATCCATCGCATATACGTTCCCATCAGCAGCGCAATCGGAATCGTCAGTGCGATTGTCACTACACCCCATGGACTCGACTTGAGCGCATTTACAACCACAAGCGCGAGCACCGAGATCAGGACGATCATGATGGCGAGCACTGCGACGAGTGCAGTGTAGCCGGCGACTGCACCGATCTCGTCCTTCGCCATTTGTCCAAGTGATTTTCCATCCCGGCGCATCGACGCGCACAGAATGATGAAATCCTGAACCGCGCCGCCGAGGGCGACACCTACGATTATCCAGATTGCACCCGGCAGGAATCCGAATTGTGCTGCGAGCGTTGGTCCAACCAGCGGGCCCGGTCCTGCGATCGCTGCGAAGTGGTGACCGAATACGATCCACTTGTTGGTCGGAGTGAAATCGCGACCGTCGTTCAGTCTTACAGCGGGAGTTGCGCGCTCATCGTTCAGCTCGAAGATCTTAGCGGCGATGATGCGGCTGTAAATTCGGTAGGCGACGTAGTAAGTGCAGACTGCCGCGGTCAGAAGCCAGGCTGCATTTACCGGCTCGTCATGTGAGACCGCCAGCCATGCAAAGCTGCCGGCGCCAAGAATCGCAATCAGGATCAGCAGGAGGGTGCTCGTAACCCTGTTCATTCAGTCACTTGGAAGGTGGACGGTGAAATTGCGTTTCGGTTATGTTTCCCGCAATCTGAACCCTGAGCCGAATGTTCCGAGCGTCTTTCGCGGCCCTGGCAGGCGCCGCACTACTATATAGTTGTGCTTCGTCATCGTCGGCCACGCAGGGGTCTGCTCCGGCTGTTAGTCCGCTGGCCGGGATGGTGGGGCGTCAGCTACTGGTACTGCCGGCCCAGTATCTCTCCGTTGCAAATGCGGGCGGCGGGTGGGACATAGTTCCTTCGGGCCAGTCGCTTCTTCCGATTCTCGACGAGGAGATCTCCGACGTATTTCGCAAACGCGGAGTGAAGAGCAACTGGACATTCGGCCGTGAGATTACCGAGTCGGCTGATCGAAATGGGGGCCTTGCGGGTGATCCCCGGAATCTCGGTGCGGCTGGTATTCGCAGTGTAAAACCGGGCGACACGCCGCTGCCTGAGCCACTCGCTGGTCAGATTCGCGGATTAGTCGCTCTCACAAACGCGCGCTATGTGTTGCTGCCACTGGAGGTGCACGTGGATTTACGCGACAACGAGCGGAAGGGCTCGGTACGCCTTCTGCTTATTGATGCGAGGACTTCACGCGTTGCCTGGGCAGACGATGTCAGTGCGCAGACGTTGCGTGATCCGCAGATAGTATCCGAAGCGATGAGTCCGTACGGTTTCCGCATGCTTGCGCGCGATCTTGCAACCAAATTCGCCGACATGGTGGTGGCACAATAGCTCGAGACTCCGTGACGACTGTCTTCCACGTATCCGATCTTCATTTCGGCCGCCCGGCCGTTCCGGCCCAGATCGATGCAATCGAAGACGCGATACAGCGTGAGAAGTTCGACGTCGTAGCGATCTCCGGAGATTTGTCCCAGAGATCGAGAGCAGGAGAGTTTCAGCGCGCTCGCGTTTTTCTTCGCGATGCACAGAAGGTCAGCAGGACAATTACCGTTCCCGGAAACCATGATGTGATGTGGTGGAAGTCACCGCTGGGCATCGGTAATCCGGACAAGATGTACGCAAACTACATGCAGTTCATCTCGCACGATCTGGAGCCGGTGCTGCGTGTTCCGGGAGCGACGTTTGTCGGAATCAACACGTCGCAGGGAGTTTCGTTTGCGACTCTGACGTGGAACGTGCGCGACATTTCCATCATCGGTCACGTTCGCGAAGAGCAGTTCGATGTCGCCGAGGAGGAGTTCAGGGGCGCGCCTGAGGGCGATGCGCGGGTAATTGTGATGCACCACAATCCGGTGAAGGGGGAGCTTTCGCAGCGTCATGGCCTCAAGTCGACCAAAAAGATTCTCGGTCGCTTTGCGGAGATGGGCGTCGATCTCATCCTTTGCGGGCATGATCATCAGGAATCGGTTCATTACATCGAGCACACAAAGAAGGGAACTGTGATATCGACTGCGGGAACAGTTTCGAATCGTTCGCGTGGTGGGCGGCCTTCTTCGGTGAATGTGATTTCCATCGGTACCGATACAATTGACGTCACGACGCGAATCTGGTCTGACGAGAGCAGCACATTCGTTCCCGGACCTCATCGTTGTTTCGATCGATAAAAAAGTTTCTTACGCGGGGTGATTTTCAGCTGTCGCTGGACCTCGAGCCGCCTCGTGTTGAGCGCCCGCGACGATCTGCGGATTTGCACTTCATTCAGGAGCTCACGCGTGCTCACCGTGTTTTGAATTCTTCGAAGTTCGACGGTGTGCTCAGCTCGATTCCGATACGTGTTTCGGGTCGAATGAAATCGCGGCTGGGGCATTACACATTGCGCGGTCAGGCCCGGCATCCGCAGGAGATCGTGATCAGTCGCCGTCACATTCGGCGACATGGGTGGGACGAGGCGATTCAGACGCTCCTGCATGAGATGGTGCATCAGTGGCAGGATGAAACGGGGCGGGCAGTTGATCACGGTCCCGAGTTTCGTGCGAAATCCCGCGCAGTTGGAATTACGCCCAGGGCAAAGAGGCGGGTATCTTTGAGCCATGCCAACAAAAGACATCTATAACATCGACTTTGCTCTTTCCGAGGAAGAGCGGGCGATTCGTGACAGTATCCGTCAGTTCGTCGATGAGAAAGTCATTCCTGTCATTGGAAAGGCTTATGTAGACGGCCGGTTCCCCAAGGAGATCATTCCGCAGATGGCGGAGCTCGGCGTATTCGGAGCGAATCTTCCTGAAGAGTACGGATGCGCAGGACTTTCGAATGTCGCGTATGGCTTGATCAATCAGGAGCTCGAGCGCGGCGATTCCGGTGTTCGATCGTTTGCTTCGGTGCAGAGCTCTCTGGCGATGTATCCGATCTATGCATTTGGGAGCGAGGAACAGAAGAAGCATTATCTGCCGAAGATGGCGGCAGGTGAGATCATCGGATGCTTTGGATTGACCGAGCCCGATTACGGTTCGAATCCATCGGGGATGATCACGCGTGCGCGTGAGCAGGCTGATGGATCGTGGGTGTTGAACGGTTCCAAGATGTGGATCACGAACGGTTCCACTGCGCAGATTGCGATTGTGTGGGCGAAGACTGGTGATTCTCAGGATGATTCTTCGATTCGCGGATTCATAGTTCCCACTGATGTCGCCGGATTTACGTCTAAGGATCAGAAAGGGAAGTTGTCGTTGCGCGCATCGGATACGTCCGAGCTCGTGTTTTCCGATGTGCATTTGCCTGCTGATGCTTTGCTTCCTGGCTCAGGGGGTTTGAAGAGTCCGTTGATGTGTCTGACGCAGGCGCGATACGGAATTTCATGGGGAGCGATTGGTGCTGCGATCGCGTGCTATGAGGAAGCGCTGTCGTATGCGGGTAATCGCGTGATGTTCGGCAAACCGATTGCTGGATTTCAGATTCAGCAGGAGCGGCTTGCCGACATGGTCACTGAGATTGTGAAGGCGCAGCTGTTGTCACTGCATCTTGGCCGGTTGAAGGACGAGGGGACGTATACTCCGCAGCAGGTTTCTCTCGCGAAGCGGAACAATGTGAACATTGCGACCAACGTTGCACGTGAGGCGCGGCGATTGCTTGGTGCGAATGGAATTCTCGCTGAGTATGCGTCGATGCGGCACATGGCGAATCTCGAGAGTGTTTATACGTACGAGGGTACGCATGATATTCACACGTTGATCATCGGTCAGGCTGTTACGGGTATAGCGGCGTTCGAATAGGATTGTTGATGCAATGATCTGACGAGGCGCTTTGCACCTCGACCTGTTTGAGTGCAGGTCGTGAGCATTCCGCTATCGTATCTTGGTCGTCGGCCGGAACCAGAGCGGCCCATTCGGCTCCTGGAGCGCGTACGCCAGCGGTTGAGGGCGCGTCATTACAGCCGAAATACTGAGGTCGCGTACTGCGACTGGATTCGCCGGTTCGTGGTTTTTCATGATCGCCGCGATCCGGCCACGATGGGCGAGACTGAAGTTGCTGCGTTTCTTACTCATCTCGCTACGATCCGTAAGGTCAGCGCCTCGACTCAGAATCAAGCCATGCACGCGATCCTGTTTCTATATCGGCAGGTGCTCAGACGTCCCGTGGGATTCTTGTCCGATATCACTCCGGCTCGGCGTCCGCTTCGATTACCTGTTGTGCTTTCGAAGCAGGAGGTGCGTACACTTCTCACGGAGATGCGTGGGGTCGTGCGGCTTTGTGCGACGCTGATGTATGGAAGCGGTCTGCGAGTTTCCGAATGTCTTTCGCTTCGGGTTAAAGATATCGATTTCGATCGGCGTGAAATCGTCGTGCGCTCCGGGAAGGGGAATAAGGATCGCCCGGTTCCCCTCCCGGTGACTGCAGTGCCCGCGCTGCGCGTACATCTGGAGCGTGTGAAGAAACAATTTGATCGAGATCGAGCGGCGGGCATGAGAGGAGCAGCAATCCCCGATGCATTACATCGAAAATTTCCAAATGCAGATCGAGATTGGATTTGGCAATATGTATTTCCGGCAACCCGTTCGTATCGTGAGAGGGATACTGGAGTTCGGAGGCGACATCATCTGCATGAGAGTGTAGTGCAGCGCGCCGTAACGCAGGCGGCACGGGCGTGTCGAATTTCCAAGCGGGTAACCTCGCATTCGCTCCGACATTCTTTTGCGACTCATTTACTCGAGAGTGGCGCGGATATCAGAACAATTCAGGAGCTGCTTGGGCACAGCGACGTGAAGACGACGATGATGTACACTCACGTTTCGAACAGGGGCGCCCTGGGAGTTGAGAGTCCGGCCGATAAGTTAGGGTAGCCCCGGAGCGAGCTTCCTATCCGCCAAAAAAACTCCGCAGATTATGTCGCAGAGCCTCGCAGCATAATTCCAACGAGAAAACGCCAGGGAGCCGGAAGTCCTTTGTGTGCGTGACCTTAGCGATGAGCTAGTCAAAGATGGCGCCAAAATGCTGCAAGGACCTGCAAGGATTTCCCGTCCTTGCAGTATAACTTGACTACATAATTATTAGTTAG
>JBKPNY010000097.1:0-12661 GCA_046732835.1 Gemmatimonadota bacterium
AATGGAGATGGTGATGCCAGGCGACAACGTTCAGATGACGATCGAGCTGATCACGCCGATCGCGATGGACGAGGGACTTCGCTTCGCAATCCGCGAAGGTGGAAGAACCGTCGGCGCCGGCGTCGTAACGAAAATCATTAAATAAGAGATAGCGAAGACACAAAGGGCGCCGAGAAATTGGCGCCCTTTTTTTTTAGAGATATCCGCAGACGCCGTCCGGCCCGAAATACTTTGCGGGATGACCGCTCTCGTCCTTCAAGAGTGCATGCATCATTTCGTGACGTATGACACTCGTGGTCCACATTTCGGATTGAACAATAAAAATCCGGTTGCTCGACGGGAAATACATCCCAACTGTCCGGATACCATGAAGGGAGCTGGGCAGCGTCTCCGCGGCAACCGAGTAGAAGTCGACTGCGTGGAGGTCGCCCGACAGCTTGCTGCAGGCCTCGAGTCCGTTCCATAGAGTGCGAAACAAAGGCCCGTCGAAATACTTCGTCGCACCCGGTACTTCCAGGGGTTGATCGATTCCAATGACGTCGCTGCATCCCGCAAGGACAGTGAACGCGACAATCAGGGACAAGGGCCGAGTGCGAAGCTTCATTACCTATACTTGCGGAAAACTCGACCGGAAAGGCTCATGGCTGTTGGAGGCGAATCTAACTCGATCCCTCTACGTCGATCCCCTCGATGTTATCTCCCTCCTCCCAGTCGAGGAGATTGTAAGGATCGATTCCGCCGCGCGCTGGTTTTTCCGATACGGTCACCTTAATCGTCTGCCTCCCTGAGCGAAGGCGGTGCTTCTCGACGTAGAGAGGCTTCCCCAGAATTTCTCCTGGCGCGGCAGGCGCGAAGACACCCAGCTCAATCGCTTCAGTCACAGGTAGTTCAGTTTCTGCACCGGCGCTGTCTGCGACAACCTTGCGTGCTTCGACATCGAACGTCACCTGCCAGTTACCGTTTGCCATCTGCTTCGCTGTCGCTCTCTTTGTGTCGAATGTCCAGAACGTGTTCACCTCGAAGAGATCGTGCAGCAGCGGTCGCATGGAATCAGGGGTGACAGCCTTAAGCTCGCGGTAAAGATCGAGAGTCGTCGCCAGCGATTTGTCCGCGGTTTTTTTCCTGATCAAAGTCGCCAGGGCTCCGTTGACGCGATCTGCGCCGATGTATTCACTCAGCGCGTAGAACGCGTACGGTCCTTTGCGATATCCCGCGTACGGATCCATTGCGCGAAGCAGAGGCAGCCCCGTGCGTATCGCCGGCCATGGATTCGGCTCACGCATGTACTTCATGAACTGCCGGAGACGCTCGCGTCCATGCGTGTTCTTTACCAGCTGCATTCCGGAATACCACGCGAGACTTTCCGACAAAAGAACTGCGCCCTCTGCAAACGCGTACTTGAGCTGAACACCCCACCACTGATGTCCCATCTCATGAGCGACGATCTCGAACACTCCGTCGAGACGATCACCTTTCGGATTGAGCAGATAGAATCCTTCCAGCCCGGTGACAACGCCGCTGCCATCTACTCCCATACCCATGCCGTTGCTGGGCTGCTCTACGACTTGAAGAAAGCGATACGGATAGGGGCCGAACTGCTGTGAGTAGTAATCGAGTGATGCTCGAACGCTTCCGAGCATCCGATCCATGTTCGCCATATCTCGCGGGTTCGCGTAGAACTGGATGTCGACGCCTTTATACTGCTCCTTGTGGACCGCGTAGTCTGCGGAGAAGAAGACGTATAGGCCATTGAGCGGAATCTCGCTCGCATAATGGAAATACCGGCGGCCATGCTGTGTCCACATACGTCGCAGCTCTCCAGGCGCGACTGCGGTCTGGTTTTCCTTCGTTCCAATCACCGCATCGAAAACAGCTCCTGCTTCCTCTGCAACATTAGGATCGACGTCGTCAGGCACTGGCAGAGTGATCTTCCGCGAAAGATGCTGTGCCCGGCGATCATCCGGACTCGTCAGCTCACGCTGCTTCTGGTAGCCAATCGCGGGCAGGGCAGCTCCCGTGAAGTAGCTGCCATTCGGCACAACGGCCTGACTCGCACCGTTGTTGCGAAATCCTTGCGGCTCGAACTTCACGTTGAAATTGAGAGTGAGTGAATCGCCCGGCTCGAGCGGATCCTCGAGCGCGTAGATGAAGTGCTGAAGGTCATCATCTGTCAGCACTGGTGTCGCTGCACGATCGAAAGCCAGAGTAGTCTCAACGAATGATGCAGGCTCGAGATGAATTGAGTCGATCGCAACCGCGCTGCGATTCACGAGATGAAACGAGCCGCGAATCGTCGCTCTTCCGTTGTCCGGATAGACTTCGATAAAGAGCTTCGTTCTTTCACTCTTTGGCTGCGGAATGCCTTCGTATTTCCCATAGCGCCGCTCGTAATCGGCGGAGCGCTTTGTCAATTCCTTGTCGGTGCGATACGTATTGAGGACGTTCGTGTTGTAGTAAACAAATCCGCCGAGCGTCACTATCAGCGCCGATGCAATTGCAGCAACACCGGCTGTTGCGGGCGTAAAACGAAATCGCGCGACGCGCAGTCGTTTCCCAAAGCCGGGCTCTCGGCCTCGCATCCATAGAACCCTCGCCGCAACTGCGAGCAGGAGTGCCCACGCGGCCCAGTACAGCTTGAACCAGATCCAGGGAGCAAGCGACCGGCCAAAACCGCGCAGACTCGTGAAGGACCAGTCCGGACTCCCGCCATAAACGAGCAGATTGTGATCGATGCCCAGCATCGATGAAAAGAGGATGCAGATGTAAACAACAAATGCTGCAACCATCCCGAGATGCTTCTGATTCACAATCGCCTGAACAACAAAAACGAGAACAGCGAATAGCAGATACTCCGGGAGCTGAAGCCCGAACAGCATCTTGAGAGCAAGCCCGATCTGGAAATCGGAATCGCCAGTGAGTACGTGCGCGATCATCACAGCGATTGTCAGCATCGCCATCAGCGCGGCGAGCACGAGCGCGAGTCCAAGCAGTTTGCCCAGCAGAAGGACCCAATCCCGGACAGGAGTAGCGTCGACGTTTTCACTCACGAGTGCATCGCGCTCGCGCCAGATAAGCTCGCCCGCGAGATAGATGATGATCAGTGGCACGATCAGGCGGTAATCGGACGAGAACTTGAGCGACGCGAGAATCTGCTTCGTCAGCACGTAATTCGTGCGAGGCACGAGCGGAACGCCCCATTGTTCCATCTGAACTTTCACGACCAGAATCGCGAAAAGCGGATAGGCCACGAGCAGAAAAAGTCCGGCAGGGTTTGTTGCAATCATGCGAAACGATGAGCGCGCAATCGCGAGCGTCTGTCGCAAGCCAGTCACAAACCCGAATGACTGGCGCGCATTCGGCACTGCGACAGCTACATGTGCGGCTCCGTCAGAGTCCGGAGTTTCGCGCTTCCGTCCAAACCTGCGTGTGACAATAGTCCACAAATCGCTCGTGGTTCGATGAGCGAACTGAAAGCGCGCGTGAACAAGTGCGAGAATCCCGGTGGCGATAACCAGCCACAAAAGCCGATTCCACAGCATCGGTCCCTCGAGCGTGAACATCCGCACGTTCTTCTCGACGATTGTCCACTCCGACATCATCTCGTTCATGATCGCGATCATGCCGACGGGATCCATCAGCTTTGCGATGCGAGGCTGTCCCAGAGCGAAGTACACAATCATTGGAACAGGCACAGTGAAGAACAGAACAAGCAGGCTTCCGAGGTAAGCCGCCATGCTCCGACCGCTCCTGAGTGCTAACGAGAATTGAATTGTCGTTGCAATGAATGCGTTTGGCAGAGCGATGAACGCGTACGCAGCGAGATATGCAGCGGGCCTGAATGGTCCGATGATTTCAGGATCGATTCCTGGCGCGTACGCAGCGAGAAGACTGCCTGCCTGCGTACCCAGCAGCACAAACGCGTTGAGAACGAAAGCGGCGAGAAACCGCCCGCCCAGATACTCACCCTTCGTTACTGCAACGCTGTATGTGAGTGGATGCATGCGCGTCTGCACATCACGTGCACCTGCCTCACCTGCAATGGCAGCTCCTACCAGCAGCCAGATCAGGCAGCTGATAACAGAGACAGCTGCGATGATGAAAGGAGAATTGAGGACGAAATCCTTGGGGAGTGTGACTGGCAGGATCCCGACCCGCGTATTCTCGAACGCGAATACCACTAGAACTGCAAAGGAAAGCCACGGCCATGGACGCTTTATCTGATACAGAAACTCGAATCGAAAAATTTCGCGAAGCTTCACTGTTTCATCGTCTCCACGCTCCGCCGCCGACTATGCGAAGCACGGTGACCTATGTGCCCCGCCATCGTGCTGAAGTAGACATCCTCCAAATCCGGCTCGGCAGGCTCGAAATCAGCGCCCGGTGTGCCGTCGCTGAAGACGCGAACCACCGTGCGGCCCGCAAAAAGTTTAGAAGAGATGACCTTTTGCTCTCGTTCGACCTCCTGAAGCTCTGCTTTGGATATCGCACGTCGCCATATCAGTCCGCGCATCTCGTCTACTGCTCTTAGCGGCTCAGTCTCGAGGAGAATTTCTCCTTTGTCGATGATCGCCATTCGCGTACAGAGCTCACTCACGTCGTCGACGATGTGAGTCGAGAGAAGCACGACACTGTTCTCTCCGAGCTCGCTCAGCAGATTCAGGAACCGCACACGCTCAGCGGGATCGAGTCCGGCAGTTGGCTCGTCGACGATCAGCAGCTTTGGATTTCCAAGGAGGGCGACGGCCACTCCGAAACGCTGCCTCATTCCGCCTGAGTAACCGCCCAGCTTCTGCCTGCGGACGTCCCACAGGTTGACCTGGCGGAGAAGTGCATTCACAACTTCCTTTCGCTCGCGCTTGTCGGCGATCCCTTTGAGAAGCGCAAAGTGATCGAGAAGGTTTTCTGCACTGACCCTCGGATAAACCCCGAACTCCTGTGGCAGATAGCCCAGGGTCTTTCGCACTTCGTCCTTCTGGGTTAAAACGTCGATGTTGTCGAGTTTGA
The DNA here is from genome assembly GCA_046732835.1 of Gemmatimonadota bacterium. Taxonomy (GTDB): domain Bacteria; phylum Gemmatimonadota; class Gemmatimonadetes; order Gemmatimonadales; family Gemmatimonadaceae; genus UBA4720. The sequence goes on from JBKPNY010000097.1 coordinate 5,005, forward strand.
CACTTCCTTCGTCGGCTTCCTGTAGTGTTGCGAGTATTCGCATCAGTGTGGATTTGCCGGCTCCGTTGGGTCCAAGAAGTCCGTACATGCCCACGGGGATCGTGAGATCGACATTCCTCAGCGCGTGCACGCCGTTAGAATAGGTCTTTGATACGCGTTGAATTCGCAGTTCCATTTGGCTTTCACGTCCCGGCGACAACAGTTTAAAGTACTCTACGCCGCAAAGTAACCTCAGTCGATGTCACTCGCAACACTTTCTCCCTCGATCCAGGTCGGCTTCGCTGCGCTCCGTGTAAATCCACTGCGCACAACTCTCTCTGCACTCGGCGTGATCATCGGTGTGGGAGCGATGGTCTCCGTTCTTTCGCTGTCTGATGGCGTCGAGCAGGCAGTGCGAACGCAGCTCGCGAAGGACGGCCGATTACAGTCAATCGGCGTGACACCCATAACGGAAGATGTTGTGGACGGACAGCGCATTCCACGTGTCTCGTCCATTTCGTTTTCTCCCTCAGACGCTAACGAGCTGAGCACTCAACTTGGTGGTTCAGGCATTGTCTACATGAGCGTTGGTGGTCCCAGCGTTGTTTCTGATTCGGCATCATCCGCGGCAGCTCCACGCGGTGCTCTTGTCTCGGCTACCCTCGCGAATGGTGCCGAAAGGCAGGGACTCGCTCTCGAGGCAGGACGATTCTTCACTGATGCAGAGGTTACGAGCGCCGCAAAAGTAGTTGTCCTTTCAAGACAGCTCGCAGACACAGTCTTCGGAAAGAGAGCGACGTCGCAACAGCTGATCGGTCGATCGATTCGGCTTCAGGATTCGCTGTTTCGCATTGTCGGGGTGTATAAGGCCGATTCTCCGAATGCAGGTGTGCGATTCACGCTGCTTCGGGCCTACGTTCCCGTAACGACAGCCAAAGCGGCGATCGTGCAGAGCAGGGGAGATTTCTCGAGCGGCTTCACGATCAAGGCGAAGCGAATCGAGGATCTTCCGGCGGTGCAGCAGCGCACCGAAGCGTGGCTCGAGCGCCGTTATGGGGAATGGAAAAAGCAGGCGACCATTTCGAGCTATGCCGAGGAGAGCGCGAAAGTTCGCGACAACATGGTCCTGTTCAAGATTCTCATGTCAGCGATTACGGGAGTGTCGCTGGTCGTTGGCGGAGTTGGAATCATGAACGTTCTTCTCGCCTCGGTAACCGAGCGAACCCGCGAAATTGGAGTGAGGAAAGCAACTGGAGCGAGAAACTCGGACCTGCTCGCGCAGTTTCTTGCGGAATCAGTCGCAATCGCTGGACTTGGCAGCGTACTCGGAACGATTCTCGGGATTGCAGTGGCAGCGATGGTGGCTGCCATCATGCGCGCGAAGACCATGGCTCCGGTTCACGCAGGCTTCTCGGTGAGCACTCTTATAGTTGCAGTGTCCGCGCCGATCATCGTGGGAATCGCGTTCGGTACTTATCCAGCGCTTCGCGCAGCGAGACTGTCGCCGATCGACGCAATCAGGCACGAGTGATTTATTGAGTGCGGAGCTGTTTTTGAACTGAATCCGGCAGAATGGCAAGATACGGCGCTGCAAGCTGCGGCCTTTTTGTCTGATAGTAGACCTGAATCAAGCGGCGCGCGAAGAGGCTTCTATATGATGGTGAGTGGTTTTGCGTGCTCATGTCAAATGCAGCATGAAGCAGGGGCTCGGCTTGATCGAACTTCTTTTCCCTCAGCAGAATGTCTGTGTAAAGATTGTCGCCGTCGAGAATGTAAACCCAGTTGCCTGCTGCGTGACGGGACTTATAGACATCAGCGACCAGCGATTCAGCTTCTGCGATCTTTCCGTTCGCGAGTTTGTTTCGCGCGTACTCCATCATCACACGCTCGCGAATGAGGCCAGGCATTTCCTTGTCTGCGCTGATGATGTTCATCGCTCGCTCGATGAATTCGCGCGAGGTTGCAGTGTCTCCTCGCTCTCGTTTGATCGATGCTAGCTGCGCGAGCTGCTGAGCAACAGACCCACTGTGTGGTCCGGACGCGCGCTCGAGAACTCTCAGCGCTTCCATTCCAAGCGAATCGGCTTTCGGCTGATTGCCGGCGATGCCTTCAGCTCGTGCCGCGTACCACAGGATATCGGCTTTGTCGGCGACATCGCCTGGTATGGAGTCGATCATTGCCAGCGCACGCCTGTAGTTGGCGAGAGATTCGGTCCACGGGCGTCCCAACGCCTCACCGACTGCAGTATGATCTACGAGGGCGCTTGCTTTCTCAGTCGAAGGCCCCTTGCTCAATGACGCGTAAAGTGAAACTGACCGTCCGAGCAATGTGTCCGCGCGGGCATACCGTCCCTCGAGAACATCGAGGATTCCTGAAAGTCTGAGCAGGCCTGCATAATCCGTAGTGGACTGAGCTCCTCGACGCTCGAGGATGGTGATTGCCTCCTGTGTCAGATCTTTCGGTAACGGGCCACCGCTCAAGACCGCGATCGATGCGAGGCCAGCGAGTGCTCGCGCAGTTTCTACTCGCGGCTGATGGGGAAGCTCCTGCGAAATCTGTCGCGCGAACTCGAACTGCACCTTTGCCGCGTGCCAGCGTTGCTGAGTAACGAATGCGCGCCCGAGAGCAAGGTGAATGTCGACTCGTGCAGACGGATCGTTCGCGATTTCATGGGGAAGTCGACTCGCAGCCGAGTCGAGCAGCTGTGAGACACTCGCGGCCGGACCGAGTCTTGGACTGTTTGCAGAGGAGCTGAGATCGCCAGCGCCAATCACGCTCTGGAGAAATTCCGAAACAGATCGTGATCTCTCAGCTTCCAGTCGCGCTTCGCGTGCCTGCCATAGCGTGCTCGCTCCACCCGCCACAATCGCGAACACTGCGACGAATGTAACTGCGACAAGAGCGCGCTGTCTTCGAACGAATTTGCCGAGTCGGTACGACATGCTGTCACGCACTGCAGTGACTGGCAGGCCTTTCAGGTAGTTGGAGAGGTCATCCCCGAACTGGCGCGCAGTTGCGTATCGACGGTCGGGCTCTTTTCTCAGCGCCGTCATGAGGATCGCGTCGAGATCACCGCGGAGCGTTCGAGCGAGCTTGTCAGCAGACTCCATCCTCATCGACTGAGCTGCCTCGAGACTTGCCGAATCACTCGGCGATTGAGGAAGAACTGTCGACAAAGTTGTTATCGCGCGCTCGAGTGACACATCGTCGAGCCCGAGGGGTTTTACGCCGACAATCAGTCGATACAGAACGACGCCGAGCGAATAGACATCGGATGCAGCGGTGATTGGTGCTCCTGTGACCTGCTCGGGACTGGCATAGCTCATGGTGAGTGGTGCGAACAAATCGCCAGTCACTTCTGTTCGCGAAGTGTCGAGCAGCTTTGCAATGCCGAAGTCGACAAGCTTCACCACTCCATTGGGAGTGACGAGAATGTTCCCAGGCTTGATGTCGCGATGAACGACAAGCTGCTGGTGCGCGTATTGGACTGCCGAGATTACCTGCAGGAACAGCTCGACCCTTTCGCGAAGTCCGACTTTTTGCTCGCGGCAATAGACGTCGATGGGAACACCATCTACGAATTCCAGAACGAAATAGGGAAGTCCTTCGTCGGTGATTGCACCGTCGTACAGCGCCGCGATGTTCGGATGTTGAAGCGCAGCGAGAATTTGTCGTTCCTGCTGAAAGCGTCTGAGCACCGCATCGCTGTCAGCGCCGGTGCGCAGCGTTTTTATCGCGACACGCTGATCGAACTGCGCGTCCGCACGTACTGCTTCGTATACGGCACCCATTCCTCCGCGTCCGATCTCACGCACAACGCGGTACGGACCGAGCATGCGCCCGGTGAGTGCAGGCGTCGGTGCAATGAGAGAAACGTCGAGAGATTCAACGGCAAGGAGAACGGACTTGTCGAGCGGTCCGTTCATCTCATCATGCGCTGAGAGCATTGATTGAACGCGGCGTCTGATCCGCTCATCGGGCTCGGAGTAAAGCGCGTTCTTCCGTTTCTCCGAATCAGCTTCGAAGGTGGCCGCGAACAGCTCTTTGACGCGGTCCCAGTCGACGGTTGTCTCTCTCATTAACAGTTAGGCGCAAACGACATCGAAAATGGCTCAGCTCGACAGCTCTGAGTGAAGCCATGCGCGCGCAATGGCCCATTCACGCTTTACCGTCGCGGCGGAGATTCCCAGCACCTCCGAAGTTTCTTCGATGCTCAAGCCGCCGAAATATCTGAGCTCGACAATTCTTGCCTGGCGCGGCTCGAGCTGCTCGAGCTCCTCGAGAGATTCGTGCAGCCGAACGATCTCGAGTGGCTGATCGACAGCAGCATCGATGTTCGTGTCGAGCGAGACGAGTTGATTGCCTCCTCTTTTTTGTGCGCTGCTGCGGCGCGCGTGGTCGACGATGAGCCGGCGCATCAGCACTGATGCAGTCGCGAAGAAATGAGCCCGATCCTGCCACGTTGCATTCCGCTGATCAACGAGCGTGAAGTAGAGCTCGTGTACGAGTGCAGTGGGCTGAAGCGTTGGACTGCCGCGATCACCTCGTAAGTGCGCCGCCGCGATTGTGCGCAGCCGGTCGTAGACCAGAGGAATCAGCTGGTCCATTGCGCCCGTATGTCCCGCGCGCAGTGCAGCGAGCAAGTCGGTTATCGACTGACTGGACTCTGGCAGGTCCGTCTCTCGGAAGTGGCGCAGCCAATATTCGACTGCGTTTAAGGTTGGTCAACAACGTTTGAGCCAGATGGGGAGCCCTTTTCCGCGTCTAGTGCAGAAACCCACGCACTTACGCTCTTCAATCAGGGTGATTCTCCATGCGCCGCTACTTACACATTGTTGCGCTAGCGATCCTGGCGATCTCGATCGCCTGCAACATTTCTGATTCCACTGGACCGCTGCTGCCCGAAAGAGCGCTGCCGCGGTCGGTGGTAATCCCGCCGACTTCCAACACTCCGTGCAACGTTCACTGGGCGACGGCGACTAACGGCTCATGGTTCGATCCCGCGAAATGGAGTCCGGCGGGTGTGCCGGGCGCGTCATCGAGCGTGTGCATAGATGCGACCGGTACCTATACGGTGACGCTCGATGCACCAGTCGACTCGATTCCGACGCCTGTGCTTGCGATTTCAATCGGCGGAGCGGGGGCAACGCCGTCTCTCAACCTTTCCGGTGATCACGAAAGAATCGGTGTCACCGAGGGCGTTGCGATTGCGTCAGGCGCAACGCTCCTGTTCAACAGCGGACAAGGGAATACTTTGACCGCGCAAGGGACGATCACGAACGCCGGGTCATTGAAACTCGCTGCGCCGTGTGGTGGATGCGGCGGCGCGACGATTTCCGCCAACATCATCAACACGGGAACGCTTCAGATCAGCGGCGGGCCAACGCTCACGCTCTCGAAGGTGAATGGAGCGTATCAGAATACCGGCAACATCACGCTGGGAGGATTCATTGACATTCCTGCGACAGCGGGGAATCCCGTCTTCAGTCAGGAAGGCGGACTGTATTTCGGTACTGGAAATTTCGAGACACTTACAATGCGAGCCGGAACATTCCAGCTCAAAGGCGGCAAGATACGAACTCGCGCAAATCCAAATCCGGTCGTTGTTCTCGATGGCGCGAGTCTTGTCATCGATTCGACCGCGACGGACAGCGTCACGATCGGAGTTCGAGGCAGAACAGACGCGGTTCCAACCATCACAGGAAATGTCCCGGCGCTGACGACGCTATGGATTGCCGGCGCGTCCACCGCTGGAATGGGAACCGTTGCTCTCGTTGGCAATCCGACGAACTACGGAAAGATGATCGTTACGCCGCGTATCGATGTATACGGGGCCATCACAGTTTCAGGGACAGGACGACTCACGAACGTCGGAACCATCAACAACACGGACGCAAATCGCGACTCGCTCATTTACTCCATCGACCTTACCAACAACGGGACCATCAACGCTATCGGCCAGTCGAGCATTGTTCTCCTTAAACCAGGTGGCTCGTACCAGAACTCCGGCCTGATCGATCTTCAGGCAGGTATCTCGAGGCTCGTGATCAGATCGAACGCGACCTTTTCCAATACTTCTCCGGCAACAATCACTAACGGCGCGGTTGAAATCATAGGGTCGCAGTTCATCGGCACCGGAACATTGGGGACGACACTCAACGTTCATGACGGCGGGTCGGTCGCTCCTGGCTTTCCGGTGGGCTTGCTCACAGCTCAGCAGCTCAACGTCGCGTCGACGGGCATCGTCAACATCGACCTGGGCGGAAATACGCCGGTCAATCAATACGATCGCGCGGTCGCGACCAGCCTTGCTGGATTTTCCGGAACTCTGAACCTGACCGAGGTAAATGGATTCAAGTCGGGACTGTGCGGTCAGGTGTTCGACGTTTTGTACGCGCCGAGTGGAGCTGCGGGAATGTTTCCGGTGATCAACGGACTGAATCCCGCTCCGGGCAGAATACTGCGACCGATACTGGTCAGTCAGACGAGCACGACTCCAGCAATCGTTCGACTTGTTGGATTCGATCCCAATCTCAAGGTGTGCGCCGGTCCAGATAGCGTGGGCGTCGATGAAGGAGGTGCGACGCTTCAGTACTCCGTTGCTCTTCGCGATGCCCCGACATCGACGGTAATTGTGAAAGCGGTCGGCGATGCGCAGGTGAGCGCGCCTGATTCAGCGGTGTTCACGACAAGCAACTGGCAGACTCCGCAGATCCTACACGTATCGGCGGTGGACGACACGGTATATGAAGGAACGCACGTCGGACATGTTACTCACACCGTGAGAAGTCTCGACGCCGCATACAATGGTGTTGCCGCAGGTTCGATCACGGCGACAATCACTGACAACGATCTTCCGCCGCTCGTTCCAACGACTGTTGCTGTCACGATTGATTCCTCTTTCATAGAAGCAGGTCACACCGCTCAGGCGACGGCCGTTGTTCGTGACCAGAACGGCAACATAATGAGTGGGGAAACAGTGACGTGGAGCTCGAACACGCCGTCGTTCGCGAGTGTTTCGGCGAGTGGGGTTGTTACTGGAATCTCCGCGGGAAGTGCAGTCATTAAAGCGACTGATGGATCTGCGTCAGGTACTGATTCAGTTACTGTCACTGCTCCTCCCCCAGCGCCTCCGGTCGTTACGACAATCTCGGTTTCGATTGATTCGTCATCATTGCAGATCGGTCACACCGCACAAGCGACGGCGACTGTACGCGATCAATACGGCGCAGTGATGAGCGGACAGAGCGTGACGTGGTCATCGAACACTCCTTCGTTTGCAACCGTGTCGTCGGTTGGCGTTGTCACAGCAGTCGCCGAAGGCAGTGCGGTGATCAAAGCGACAGTTGGTTCGGTGTTTGGGACCGGATCGGTCAATATCACATCCCCTCCACCGCCGCCGCCTGTTGTCACGACGATAAGCGTCGCGATCGACTCATCATCGCTGCAAGTCGGACACACCGCGCAGGCGACTGCAACAGTTCGCGATCAATATGGGCAAGCAATGAATGGTCAAACGATCACGTGGAGCTCTGATACTCCGCTGATCGCTGGCGTTTCAAATACAGGATTGGTGAGCGCAGTTGCGGAAGGAAACGCGACGATTCGCGCAACGGTTGCGTCGGTATCGGGCACAGCCCCGCTCACTATTACGCCGCCGCCTCCCGCGTCACCTGTG
>JBKPNY010000098.1:0-1319 GCA_046732835.1 Gemmatimonadota bacterium
AGCGCGCGTAAGCATAAAGCCTGGGGCGTAAGCCCCAGGATCAGAGGTCAGTAAGGATGAGCGAGCCCACGGAGTGGGCGATAGGTGTTACGAGACCGCTATCGCGCGCTCCGCGCGCTCACTCATTGTTGGCGACTCAAATCCTGGGGCTTACGCCCCAGGCTTTACGCTGGCGCCCGCTCCGCGGGCTGCCCAGCCGCTACCGCAGGTGGTGCTGACTTCTTCAGCTTAACTCGGATGCGATCGCTTTCAGGGCGGCGTCGATATCAGCGTCAGTATTGAATACGTGAGGCGAGATGCGCATGCCGTTGAACCGACGTTTCTCCGTCTGCTTCAAAACGACCTTATACTTGTCGTGCAGCGTCATGCGGAACGCTCTGCTCTCGACTGATTGCGGAAGTTTGAATGCGACCAGAGCGGTGGCGAATGGGCCAGGAGCGGCGCTGACAACCTGTACCTTCGCGATCCTTTTCAAACCTTCGTAAGCGCGGTTTCTCAGGCGAAGGTTGTGAGTTTCAGTTGCAGCGATCCCACGCTTCCGTGCTGCCTCAATTGCCGCTCCCAGGCCAACCATCAAAGGCAGTGAACCCATCCCCGACGATCCGAGAACGTACTTCAAGCCTTCTTCCCACTCGACTGGCCTGATCCGCTCGCTCGCTGTCTTGCTGATATAGAGAAAACCCGTGCCCTTCGGGCCCAGCAACCATTTATGACCGGGCGCCGCATAGGCATCACAACCGATGGCTTTTACGTCGACGGGAATATTGCCAACGGCCTGGGCGCCGTCGATGATTGCTAGAATCTTTCGCGACTTTGCCAACGCGACGATCTCAGTGACCGGCATCCTGAGCCCGGTCGAGGTAATCACGTGGCTGACGCTGATAACTTTCGTTTGTTTGGTGATCGCTCGTTTGAAACGCTCGACGATTCCTTTGACATCGTGATCCTCGGGTGCGATCACGACGCGGTCTACGCCGACACCACGCCACTTCTCAAGATAATTCCAACCGGCACTGCCGCCCTCGTGTTCGACATCCGTCGTCAGCACACGATCGCCGCGCGCCAGATCGATCCCGAGGGCAGCGATATTCATTGCGTTGGTCGTGCTGCGCGTAAGTAGTACTTCGTCCCCTGAACAGCCAATGAGACCGGCAACCGCGTCACGTGTCTTGTCAGCTAACTCGTGCACTGCGCCGTTGTATGACATGGCGACTGGATTTGTCTCGAGCTGGTTCCACGCGTTCAGCACGACATCGAGAATGGAGCGCGGCGTAGGGCCAAGTGAACCGGTGTTGAGATAGGTCAGGCCGGGCTCGAAC
>JBKPNY010000099.1:0-4795 GCA_046732835.1 Gemmatimonadota bacterium
CTTTCCATCCATGCGGAACCTGGAACGTCAGCACTCCCGTACCAGCCGCTCCGGTGCCTTCTATTGTCGGATACCACGCGTCTCCCCACCCCGACGCGAAAGCAACATCCTGCCCGATGTGATAGATGAAGGATGTCTGTCCGCTCGCCCGATATGAAAAACGAAGTGTGATCGGCGCTCCGGCAGGAATTGGCTGACGGGGGCGAATCGTCCAGCGCACACTTCCCCGCTCACCCGCAACTCGTTCTTTCGTGGTTGCCTGACGCTCGGTGAGCGCTGGTCCCGCGCTCACCTTTGGCTCGAGAATCTCAACGTTCCAGTCGCTCACCCGCTCGATGAGCATAAGTCTGAGTGAGTCGCGTACCTGATCGCTCGGCGGAATACGAATCGTGCCCGAGACATCCAGTGCGGGCTCGTCCGGGTGGATGTTCACTGCCAGTGTGTAGGCCACGGATTGTGGCTGAGCTGCGGTCTCGACGTGGTGACGCGTACATGCCGACACCAGTACACCGCCGATGGCCAGCACGGCGCGGATAAATTCGCGCCTCACGAGCGACGCTTCGATGAAGTCGTCTTTTTTCGCGGCTTTCGTGCAGAACGGTGAGGTTGAACGAGAGTCCCGTGCAAAACGAAGTCGGCGTATGCATCCGCAACTTCGTCAGATGAAAACGCGCCATGTGGCGAGAACCATTGTGCCGTCCAGTTCACTGCTCCGAGAAGCAGCAGTCGAAGCAGCCTGAGGTTGACGCCCGCACGGAGCCGCCCGGTGCCCGCGGCGGCGTGAAGCATTCCGTCCCAGAGTGCGTCGTAGCGGTCACGGAGCCGCACCATCTCAGCGCGAGCGTCACCCGAGAGAGCGCGTCCTTCATAAAGCAGGACGTAGATCGCCTCGTCTTCGTGAAGAAGGAGGCGCAAGTGAGCGCGCAGTCCAGCGCGCAGTCGTTCGATTGGATCGCTCTCCTGGGAAATTGCGCGTCGCACTGTTGTTGTCGCGCGCGTGATGCCGCGCTCCATCAGCGCGAGGAGAAGATCTTCCTTGCTCGCGTATCTGTAGTGAAGGCTTCCCGGCAGCATGCCGGCGGCGGCCGCGATCTCGCGCGTTGTCGCGGCGGCAAATCCTTTCCGGCGGAATACGTGACTCGCGCCGATTAGAGCTGGGGCGTCTAAGTCGTCGGAATCGTTGGGTAGAGTTGATTTGGGCATATGCCCAAATAGGTGGGGCAGAGCTGGAGATGTCAAGGGCATGGGCGTCCTTGATGGTCGGTAACAAGTTTTGGTCGTTTGCCCACGACTTTTACGTGGTGCGATCTCAGGCAGTGATCGGCTCGACGTCCCTGCCGCAATGTTTGCACACGCGCGCCTTCTTCAAAATCATTTCGGCGCAGAACGGACATTCGCGCTCGTCGCGCGGGCGCGAATCACGATCATCGTCGTCTTCCGAATCGAGCTCACTTGCCTCGGCCTGCACCTGCCGGCGAAACTCGAGAGGATTCGAGATGTTCTTGAATGAATCCTGCGTGCCGCCGGTGCCGACGACGAGAATTGTCCCGTAATCGAGAATTCTTCCGATCAAGCCTTGGTCTACGCCAATCGACTCGACTTTTCCAAGCATCGTCTCGACCGTACGCCGCTGAATGAATCCAACCTTGATGACGACGCGCTTATTCGTGACGGAAAATTCCGACGTCACCTTCGCGATGTAGATCCAGATGAATGTTGGAATCGCGACAATGAGTCCAAGAATTCCAAGCCACAAGATCTGCATCGCGAAGCCCGCAATCGCGGCCCCTGTAAACAACGCGCCGAGCAGGTATGCCGGAAGAAAGGGAAACCAGTGAAGTTTCCCTCTGTATTTGATTGTTTCGCCAGGAAGAAGATGTGATGCAGTGTACGACACGGGTCATCCCTCCTGCGAAGTAGTCAAACAGAGTTGAATGTCAGCGGCGCGGAACAAACTCCCATCTGCCCGATGCGACTGCACTAATAGTGAGGTCATTTGAGCGAAGATCTGTTGGCGGGGGCGCATAACCGCCGGCAGAGATGCCGGCGGTGGCTACGGCGTAATCGATCGACCTGTAGACTGGCTGACTCGTGCCGCCGCTGCTCATCGATAATAAGCGTCCAAGCGAACCGCCGGATGCTTCGGCCAGGGCTTCGGCGTCACGTCGCGCTTCCTGCACCGCCATCCTGATTGCTTCGCGTCTCGGCGCGCTGAGATCGCCGGCAAGGAATTGAACGGGGGACACGTTGGTCGTTCCCGCAGCAACTGCAGCATCGATGGCCTTTCCGATGTTCACGACCGGAACGTCAACCCGGATCGTATTGCGCGCAATGAAACCACGCGGTTTGCGCCGATCGCCGTTCTCAAAATCCTGCGAGACGCCGTACCCGCTGTTCGTGATCTCGCTTTCCCTCACACCAGCCGAGCGAAGGCTCTGAATCGTCGCCTGCGAATTCCGCGCGTTGTCGCTTGCAGCAGAGGCCGCGGTGCGTGACGAATTCTCGACCGTGAAGTAGACGACCCCATGGGTGGGCGGAACGCGGATCTCTCCGCGGCCTGAGGTCATTATTTCCGCAACGCGAGCAGGTGCCTCCTGAGAGGAAGCCGGACCGCAAACCGCGATGCTCGCAAGGGTCGCCAATAATAGTCGGGTCATCGAGCTTATTTTTGGAGTTGGAGGGCAATGTAACCCGCGTGATCTTTCAACCGTAGAGCAATCATGCAAGCTACGACACAAACCGCGCCCGAGGCGCCAGCCGCACCCACTGCTCCGCGTCCCGTGGCGATCACCACGGTCGGGGCTGATGGTAAAACGCAAACCATCACGATTCCGAGGACACAGTCGGAGGTCGACGCGCTCGTTCGTCAGCGAGAGGAAATTTCGAATCAGCTGAGCAACGTCAGTGATCGCCGGCAGGAGCTTGTGAACGAGATTCGCTCGTCACCTGATGGCGTTGCCCGCACTGGACTCGAGGATCGCGTGAAGATCCTCGACCAGAGACTCATTCAGCTGGAGTCAGATCTCGCGACGACAGGCCGGCAGCTCGCTGGCGCGCCGGCGGATCTCGTCCAATTCTCCGAGCGAGTTCAGCAGCCCCCCAATTCCAGCGGCGGTGATTGGGACGAGGGAATGGCAGCCGGGAGTTTCATGACGCTCTTCGGTGTCGCAGTCATCTACGGAATCAGCCGGTGGAGACGACGAAAAAATCCGCGCGGGCGTAAGGACAAGAACGAGCTGCCGAGCGATTCGGCTCAGCGGCTCGAGCGGCTCGAGCAGGGGATGGAAGCAATCGCTATTGAGATCGAGCGCGTATCCGAAGGTCAGCGCTTCGTCACGAAGCTTCTGTCCGAACAGCCGCAGCGGGTTGGAATGAACGCGCGAATTGCGGAGCCCGTCGAGGCGCGCGAGTAGCTAAAGCTGTGCGACGACGGCCTCGACTTCTTCAACGTGGCCGTCGATCTGAACTTTGGGAAAGATTTTCGCAACTCTTCCCGAAGAATCGATCACAACTGTAGTCCGCACGACGCCCATATACTTCACGCCATAGAGCGTCTTCTCCTGCCAGATGCCGAATGCATCCGACAGCCGATGCTCCTCATCGACCAGCAGATTATATGGGAGCCCATATTTCTTCCTGAACTTCTCGTGTGACTTCCGGGAATCAGGGCTCACTCCGAACACAACCGCATTCATTTCCCCGAACCGGGGAAAAGCGTCGCGAAACGCGCACGCTTCCTTCGTTCAGCCGGAGGTGTTGTCTTTCGGATAGAAAAAGAGGACGACGTTCTTCCCTCTCAGTGACGACAGAGAAACACGAGTACCCTCGTCTGTCTCGAGATTGAACTCGGGAGCGTGATCGCCTTCCTTGATCATCGATTGCTGGCTTTCATGGCGGCGAAGTTAGCGCAAATCCTCTGCCGCTGCTCGTTCGCCGTACCAGACAGTCATTTTACCCCAGAGCGACTGCGTTCCGCCGACGTACGGGTTCGTCAAACGCGCGCTCTCTCTCAAGTTGCGGCGTCCTTTGTCCCACATCATTCGAATGAAGACGATATCCAGAACTGCTTTCATATATATGGTCGCTCCGCTCGTCGCATGCGGAGGCGGGGGCGCGGCTGTCGAGCCTCAGCCGTCGACGAACAACCCGCCTGCAGAAAATCCTTCGACGGGTGCGCCATCTGCTCCATCGACGCCGGCACCTGGCGCAACGATCGTAACCACAGTCGGAACGACCTTCTCTCCCGGATCAGTTACCGTCGCACCTGGTTCGAGCATCACCTGGCAGATTGCAGGCGCAACTCATAACGTCACGTTCGGCGGAACAAAACCGACTGGCGGCGACGTTCCCGACACAGGCTCAGGCAACAGCGTGTCCCGGACATTTCCGACTGCCGGTACATACGATTACCAGTGCACTCGTCATTCGGGAATGACGGGCCGCGTGGTGGTGAGTGGTGACGGTGCAGCTGCGCCTCCTTCGACTCCATCGCCGTCAGAAGGTGTGATCGTTCAGGCGAGCTCCAGCGCGTATAGTCCGGAACGAGTCGAGATCAACATTGGCGGAGTCGTGACGTGGGATATCGCTGCGGGTGCAGGTGGAATTGTCTTCGACGAGAGCGCACAAGCAGGAGGAAACATTGCTGAGAGCTCAGCGGCTCAGCGCGTATCGCGAACGTTCAGCTCCGCTGGTGATTACGATTACCACAACAGTCGCGACCGCGACATCAAAGGAAGAATTCGCGTACGATGAACTTTCGAAAGTGTGTGGTTCTCGCTGGACTTCTTGCGATTGC
>JBKPNY010000100.1:0-18309 GCA_046732835.1 Gemmatimonadota bacterium
GCTCGTACCAAACTGAGCACCGAGTGCAGCCATCTTCTCGGCGATTTCTGCACCGGTAAGTGACTTGGATCCCTCGGAAAGCAGGTTGCCAGTCAGAACAGCGACGCCGCTTTTCGAAGCGGGCTCACGAACTGCGCCCGCATCGACCTGAATGCGCGCGGTCACGATCGGCAATGAATGCCTTTCGATAAGCGCGATCTTGATTCCGTTCGCGAGCGTCGCAGTCTGCACGCCGGGGACGTCGAACTTCCGAAGCGGTCCGGGCTCAGGCGGAGTTTCCTTAGCTGGTGTCTGTGCAGAAGCAACGTTGGCGGCGAAAAGTACGCCGGCCGCGGCAATGAATTTCCTGGCGGTCAGCATTACTTGTCTCCTGTCGTTGCGGCTTTCTTTGCCGGTACATAAACCAGAGTTACTCGATTCGTCGGCACGAGACGCTCAGCGATGAGTGCTTTCACTTTCGCAATCGTGACCTTGTCGATGTCGCTCAGGATGCTGTTCACTTCGTTTGCATCGCCGTAGTACGTGTAATTCTGCGCGAGGGCGTCAGCGCGTCCGCCAAATCCGCCGGTCGTCTGCAGGCCGTTGATGAACGCAAATCTCGAGGACGCTTTCGCCTGCTCGAGCAGGTCATTCGTGATCATCGATGACGCTTTGTCGATCTCGCCGAGCAATGCGGCTTCGAGTGAGTCAGCATTGCTTGTGGCTTTGCCGCGAATCTGGAAAACGAGAATGTCAGCACCGTCGATGAGACCGAAGTTGAATGCGCTGACGCTCACCGCAGTCTGCTTCTCGCGAACGAGATCCTTGAAGAAAGGAGTCGCGCGATTTCCGGCGAGTGCGGTGCCGAGCAGTGATACTGCGGCGCCGTCGACTCCGCGTGCGGTCGGTACGCGATATCCGATGTATACAACTGGGGCAGGCGCGTTCGGATCCTGAATCACCTCACGCTCGGCTTTGCCTATCACTTTCGGTACGGGGACGTTTCGGAGTGCAGGTATTGCTGGCCCGCGCGGAATATCGCCGAAATGTTTTCTCACCAGTGACTTCGCTTGAGCGAGATCGAAATCGCCGGCGATCACTAGCACTGCGTTGTTCGGCGCGTAGTAAGTCTTGAAGAAGTTGATGACGTCATCGACTGATGCTGCGTTCAGATCTTCCATCGACCCAATCACAGCATGCTTGTATGGATGATTCTCGGGGAAGCTGTACCACATCATCTTCTCGAACCACGAGCCGTATGGCTGATTGTCGATCGACTGGCGGCGCTCGTTCTTCACGACTTCGCGCTGATTGTCGAGCTTCTCCTTGTTGAGAGTCTCGGTCAGCGTTCCCATGCGATCCGACTCGAGCCACAGCGCGAGCTCGAGATAATTCGACGGGACCTGCTCGAAGTAGTTGGTGCGATCAGTCCACGTTGTTCCGTTGATGTCGCTTCCGGCACGACCTCCCGCTTTTTCGAGCAGCGACCAGTGCTGGCCATCGGCAACATTGCGCGATCCCTTGAACATCACGTGCTCGAAGAGATGCGCGAACCCGGTGCGGCCGACCTGCTCGTTTTTCGAACCGACGTTGTACATGACTTCGACCGCGACGACAGGCGTCGAGCGGTCGAGGCTGTAGATGACGGTCAGGCCGTTGGGAAGTTTTTCCTGGGTGAAATCAATTCTGATCGACGGCGCTTTGGGGGTTGATTGCGCCGCCAATGGCGAGGCGGCTGCAGTGAGCAGCGCCGCGCAGGCGAGTTTTCTTAACATCGGTCTCCAGTGAGGTAGACGTTCAGCTAAAAAATCTACTTCTGCGAGTACCTGATGTTTAGCAGTGAGATGTTGGGGGATTGTAAGGGAGAGTCTGACAGCGAGAAAAACAAACTCCAGACTTGAGATGGAGATGGGAGATCTCGGATCATAGGCCGAATGCGACTGTTATCCAGTATCTCCCATCTCCATCTCAAGTCTGGAGTTTGTTTTTCTCTCTCTGTCTAAACGCTTTCTATTTCTGCGGCAGCCTTTTCAAGAATCTCCTTGATCCTCCGGACCTGCTCGGCAGATCGGCCATGCCTCTTCGATCCATAAATCGCCGATGCAACGTTTTTCAGGCCTCGATTCACGTCCATCATCGGCTCACCAAAAATCGACTGAGCAAACTCCTCGATCCTGGAGAAGATGTCATCGATCAGCGGCTTGTTCTCAGCCAGATGAGCTCGCCCCTCATCAGTGATCTCGTAAATCTTCTTGCCGCCCTCTTCGGGTTTCGCACGAGCGTAACCCAGGTCCTCGAGAAGAGTGAGCGTCGGATAAACCGTTCCCGGGCTCGGCGAATAAGCTCCGCTGAAACGGTCCTCGATTTCCTTGATGATCTCGTATCCGTGCCGCGGCTTCTCCTCGAGAAGCTGAAGGATCACGTACTTGAGATGGCCCTGGTCGAACATCCGGCCACCGCCGAATGGACCCCCGCGTGATCGTCCGCGCCCACCCCAGAATGATGAAGGGTCAAATCCGAAATTCTCGGGGCGTACGGAGAACGCCCATACTCCGCCTGAACCGCAGTGTCTGCCGTGCATCGCGCCATCCTTGCGCCAGTGTGAATGTTCGATATATCGTCCGTACTATCGAACGGCCGCAAGATATAACTCCGATATATCTTTAGCAAGGGTTATTAGTCAGGCGTAAGGCGCTCGCGTATCCAGGCTGCGAGTTTTTTCCTCGATAGTTGATCATCGGATAATGCGATCATCGCGACCAGAACTTCTTCCTCAGAGGCAGTACAAGTCCGCCCGTTCATCTCGAGAAAGGTTGCCATCGCCAGAAATGCTACTCGAGCATTTCCATCCTTGAACGGCCGATCAGTCGCGATCGCATGACCATACCAGGCAGCCATGCGCGCGAGATCCGGGCGCTCCTCATCGGTCTCCCATTTTCGCCGCGGCTTCTCCAAGGCAGCATCCAGAGCTGCCTCATCACGCATTCCAGGAAAGCCGCCGTGCTCGCGCAGCTGGTCCAGATGAAGTGCAACTATAGTAGTATGGTCCAGCCACTTGGGGGTGGGCATCCTACTTGGCCATCTCCCTCAGAGCATTCCGATACTTTCTCGCTGCCTTAGCCGCGATCGCCAGGGCCTCGGCCGTCGCAGGATTGTAAGGCGTGAGAAGAATTCCCTTGTCTGTCTCGACAGCCAGGACCCGATCGCCTGCCCGCATGTGAAGCCGGTCGGCCATGTCCTTGGGGAGAGTCGCAGCAACCGACCCGCCCGCCTTCCTCAGATTTACGTCGCGTACCATCCATTACTCCGGTCTATAATAGTATAAGGATGTAGCACAATAGTGCTATTTGAAACCACTATCCTCTGGAATGTAGTTGAGACTGGGAAATAATCGCCAACGAGACCTACGCTCTAGGCTTTCTGAAAAGACTCGCCTCGTCATAGTAGTTCCTCATCCGCTTGATCTTCCCGTTCTCAACATCCACCACAGACGTGCCCGATCCATGCACGGGATAATTTTTCACTGTCTTTCCAGCCGGATCCGGACCCGAATACGTGCTCTCCCAGGTCCATATCACCGCAGCTTTCGTGTCGCCGTCGATGATATCGGTCACGCGCCAGATATAATCCGGCTGCGAAGCAATGAATGCCCGCATCAGCCCTCGCACTTCTGCCGGACCGGTCGCCGCCGTCGCCGACGGGACGTCTTCATGCTTGCCATCCGGCGCGAGCAGCGTGTCCGTCGCAGATGAGTCGTGCCTGTTCCAGGCGTCTATGTACGCCGCCGCAATTCGGCCGGCTGACGTCTTTGGCGCCGCCGCTGCAAGTGAGGTATCCGGCGGCGGTGTCGTTTCCTTCGAAGAGGTGCATCCCGCAAAAACCATCATCGGTACCGCAATCAGGAGACGACGCATCTTGAACCTCGCCGAAGTTTGAGGTTGGATATACCGCATTTTCTCCCCTCGGCAACCTTACCGTCTATTTTCTACCGAATTGCTGGATTTCGCGTAGATTCGTTCGCTCGCCGCTTTAAAGGGATCTGATGGTCGAGCTCCGCGCTCTTGGTGCAATTGACCTCCGTCGGGACGGAACTGAGCTCGCTCAGATTCTGGCCCACCCTAAGCGCACCGCGCTTCTGATTTATCTCAACGCGGCGCGCCCTTACGGATTTCATCGCCGCGACCGTCTCATCCAGCTCCTCTGGCCTGACACTGACGAAGCCCAGGCTCGAAATGAGCTGAACGAAGCAATCACCGGCATCCGTCGCGAGCTTGGCGAGAACTCGATCGCCACGCGCGGCGAGGATGTCATGCTCGATCCGGTGTTCGTCCGCTCAGACGTCCGCGTCCTCGAGGCAGCCATCGACAACACCGATCACATGCGCGTGGTGCAGCTGTATCAGGGAACTCTCGCTGATGGTTTTTCATTGAGCGATTCTCCCGCGTTCGAGCAATGGCTCGACGACGAACGCCACCGGATTCGCGACAACGTCGCAAACTCCGCATGGATACTCGCCGAAAAATCGAAAAACGCCGGAAGAAAAGAAGACGCTGCCGCGTTCGCGCGGAGCGCAGCGGCTCTCACGCGAGACAATGAAGAATCCCTGCGGCGCCTGATGGTCTTTCTCGGAGACAGCGGCGACAACATCGGTGCGCTCCGCGCCTACGATGAGTTCGCAATCTGGCTCTCGTCAGAAAAAGATGCCGATCCTGCACCAGACACTGATGCAATTCGCGACAAGATCCGGGATGGCGAGCCACTCCATGAAACGTCCGCCGAGCCGGTCGTGTCTGAGCCTGTGAATCAATCGCCGATGCCTGTGGCGACGGCAGCTTCCGCAAAGTCCGAAGTGAAGCAGGGTCCGCTGTGGCTTCCATGGGCGGCCGTTGGAGTTGCCGCTGCCGCGCTCATTCTTCTCCTGGCGAGCGTTCTTTCGACCTGAGCTTTGCACCATTCCCGCCCGCCTGGAATGCGCCGGGCCCCGCTGGCACGATTGCCGCTACAAAAAATGTCCATGCGGGGCTCGATTTTTATTGGTGGACTACTCCTTTCATTCGGGATTCTTGCGTGCGATGACAATTCGCCGGAGGTGACCGCGCAGTCTGCCGTCGAAGACAGCGCGCTCGCTCTCGAAGTACTGTCGGCGAAAGGTGACTCGAACAAATTCGGTCCAGTGGACGATCGCGTGTACGAGGAAGTGAAGGTTGCAGCAGCGGCAAAGAAGTCAGCACCACCGCCGCCTAAACCGAAAACAAAACCGACGCCGATCATTCCCGCCGCTCCCAGACCGATACTGGCTGATGTCTCAGTGCCGTTGAGCGAGATGCCGCGCCCTGCGAAAGCGCGTCCGGTCGATAATCGTCAGCAAAAGACTGGTGTGATCTCTCGAGGCGCAGCCCTCTCACTCGTCACCAACCAACGCGTCTGCTCGGCGAATGAAGGAGACACTTTCCACGCCGCGCTGGTGAATGACGTGCGCGGATCGAACGGTGTTGCGATTCCTGCCGGAGCTCAGGCCACTGCAGAGATCACGTCAGCGGGCAAATGGGGCGCGGGACTAAGTGTGCGCGTGAGATCGGTGCGCGTCGATGGAAAGACGTATCCGGTTTCATCGCGCGAGACGTACGTTCTGCCGGAAGCTTCGAAAGACAACACGTGCATTCCCGGTCGCACGCATATCGATGTTCGAACTACGGAGCCTGTGCGACTGGCGCTGAACTAGCGCACCGCGTAACAAAGCTTTCTACTGCAGGCGGTCCGGATCCTTCGCCTTCATCGTGCTTGAAGTAGACGTAAGCTTCACTCCAGTTCTGCGACGACACGCGCTGCGCCCACTCGCTCAATGCGTCGGGAGAATAGTCGAGCTTGTGCAGCCGCAGGTATCCCCATGTTGCAGTGCAGACAACAGGACACGCGAGCTCCGCAGATTCCGAAACGCACATCGCAATGTCACGGTCGCGGAGAACGGTGAACACATCTTCATCCCACCAGCTTTCGTGTCGGAACTCGAATGTGTAACGCCGATCTGAGGGCAGATAGGTAAGAAAGTTCTGCAGACGCGGAACGTCTTTCTTCAGATTCGGCGGCAGCTGAAACAGAATCGGTCCGAGCCGCGCACCAAGCAGCGCAGTGTTCTTCAGGAGAAACTGCACCATCGACTCCGATTCAGCTTTGAGCCGAGTGTAGTGCGTAATCTTCTGGGATGCCTTGATTGAGAATGAGAATTCTTCCGGAACCTGCGACGCCCATTCGAGTAGCACGTTCTCTTTCGGCAACCGATAGAACGTGTTGTTGATTTCCAACGTCCCAAATTTTGTGGCGTAAAAGGACAACATTCCATCGGCCTTGAGATCAGCCGGATAGAACGTGCCTTTCCATTCTTTAAACGAATATCCGCTCGTGCCGGCGCGTAGTTTCACAATCGATCCCAAAAAAAGTGGGTTGATAGAAAAACTCCCTGTTGGTCGCATAACCGCGAGTCACTGGTACTAAGTCTCAGTGGCTGCGAGGTGCGACAAACAGGGAGTTTTTCTATCAACCCAAAGGCTAGGAAACGAGCTGCTTTGCCGTCTTTGAGTCTGACATGAGTGAAACGTCCGGCACCTCGACCTTCTTCGACTTGGCAAGCGACGCCTTGAGAGCTTCCATGAGATCGATGATCTTGTCGCCGCCTTCACGAGCCGGCTCGGCAGTCGTGATGTCCTGACCTTCGATCTTCTGCTGGATCATCGCCATCACGCGCTCGCGCACCGTGTCCTTGTACTTGGTCGGCTCGAACTCTTCGTTCGATGTCTGCTCGATGAGCATCATCGCGAGCTTCAATTCCTTGTCCGAAACGTCTCCATCAGGAATCGGAACTTCCGTAGTGGGTCTCAGCTCGTCGGAGTAATGGAGCTGCTCCATCACCAGGCAGTTGTTGTGGGGGCGGAGCAGAACGAGATGCTGCTGGCCACGCGCAGCATACTGTCCAAGTGCCGCTTTGCCTGACTGCTGAAGCGCTGCCGCAAGAAGACGATACGCGCGATCGCCGCCTTTGTCGGGGCCCAAATAGTAGCACTTCGATACATATTCGCGATTCACCTTCGAGAGCGGAACGAACTCGATGATGTCGATCGCGCCGGTCGCCTTTTCCTCGAGGGCCTTGAGCTCTTCAGGAGAAAGAACGACATACTGATCCTTCGCGAACTCGTAGCCCTTAACGGTCTCCGCTCGCTCGACGACTTCACCGCCGTCCTTGGGGCAGATGTACTGCTGCTTAAGTCGTCCGTTGCACTTCTTGTGCAGCATGTTGAACGACACACTCGCCTTCGATTCGGCAGACGAATAGATGTTGATTGGAACTGAAACGAGGCCGAACGAGATCGTGGCTGTAGAAATCGAGCGTGCAGGCATGGATCGTAGGTCTGAACGTAGATGTGGCCGACTATGTCTCTTTCTACATAAAAACCTGAACCTCGAAATCGCAATGATTTTTCGGTGGAAATCCCATATTCGGAAATATTTGTGATTTCAGTTGTGAGACCCAGACGGTGGCGAGCAATGAGTTGCCAGACACTCAGTGCTCAGTACTGAGTTCGAACCCAGGACTCAGAACTCGGTTCTGGGAACTCATTGCTCGCCACTGCCTGGGTCCCTAAACCTTATTCTTACTCAATGATCTGCATTCTGCATGGCTGGCTCCTCGAAGGCTCCGGCAGCAACCTCTGGACTCGCTCGATTATTACCGCACTTACCAGGCAGGGCGAAACAGTCCACCTGGTCTGCCAGGAAAATCACCCGGACAAATACGAAGCAGTCACCGAAGCCTATCGCCACCGACTTTCCGGTAGCATCGAGCAGACACTAAAGAGAGAACCGCAGTATCGAGGCAAATGCATTCTCCACCAGCCCGAAATTGGCGAGACACTGCCGGTATTCGTAAAGGACGATTACGAGGAATACGATCGAGTCGTCCCGATGATCGAGCTGCCTGACGACATCATCGAGACGTACATCCGGCGGAATGTGGATGTTGTAAAGCGAATCGTGAAAGAGCACGGCATTACTGCAATCCACGCGAATCACGCCGTGCTCATGCCAGTTGTTGCCGAACGTGTGAGTGACGAGACGGGCGTGCCGTTTACAGTGATGCCGCATGGCAGCGACATCGAGTATGCTGTGAAGAAAGATGAGCGGTTCAAGCGCTACGCATCATCGGCAATGAAGCGCGCGAGCCATGTCTTTGTCATCGGCGATGAGATGCGGAGCCGAGTGATGACCGTTTTCAGCGATGTGCCGAACATCGACTCGAAACTTGTTGATCTGCATCTGGGAGTGGATGCATCCCAGTTCGAGCCCGTCGATCGTGAATCACGACCGCAGAATATCGCTGCACTCGAGAGAGAGCTCGTCGGGAAAGAGCGAGGCAGGAATCCCGACAAGCTGCCCGACGTCGATGTCGAGAAAAAACTTCAAGGCATCGACTGGCTGAATGATCGCGTCCTTCTCTTTACCGGCCGCATCATCTCGATGAAGGGAATTCAGAGCATCATTGCCGCGCTTCCATTGATCATGGAACAGACGCCGGGTGTGCGTCTCGTTGTCGTCGGACACGGTCCGTTGCGTGAGCCGATGGAATCATTTCTCGCAGCCCTTCAAGGAGGCGATCGACATATCCTGAGCGAGATCCCACACTGGGAAGACACTGACGGAAGCCTCAAAGGAGTCACCTCATTCTTTGACAACATCGACCTGGATCATTACTTCGAGACCGCTCGCAATAACATCAGGAGTGACACGGCAGTCTTCACCGGATATCTCACGCATCGCGAGCTCCGCTTTCTTTTCCCTTGCTGCGATGTCGGAATATTTCCTTCGGTGGTGCGGGAAGCAGGCCCGCTCGTATTTCTCGAATCACTCGCATCGGGCTGCTTCCCGCTCGGAACTTATTTCGGCGGAATGGCAGCCAGCATTGACGCTGTTTCGCGCAACCTTCCCGAAGAAGTCGGCGAAACGATGAAGCTCACGCTCGATGATACGATCGGGTCACTAATCCAGCAGGTACCGCGCGCGCTCGCTATTGCCCCTCTATATAGTAGGGATCTTGCCCGTATTGCCCGCGAGCGATATGACTGGACCAGCGTGGCCCATACATTCCGCGAGAATCTCAAATGAGTCTCCTCTCCGTCGTTCTCCTCGCTGTCAGCATTATCCCCCAGCCAGCAAAGCTGGAGATGAAACAAGGCGAGTTCACACTCACCCCTGCGACCGCGATCTGGACGACGGCAAAAACAACGAGTCTCGCACACCAGCTCGAGAGATACCTCGAGCCTGCAACCGGATTCGATCTCGCCGTCAGGACCGGAGTACCGACAGGAAACAGAATTGTTCTCAAGATCGACCCGACACTCGTATCACTCGGCGACGAAGGATATGTGCTCGACGTTGCACGCGGCGCAGTGACGATTCGCGCGCCAAAGGAAGCAGGAATTTTCTACGGGATTCAATCTCTCAGACAACTTCTTCCTGTAGAGATTTTTCGTGAAGCAACGGTAAACAACATAAGCTGGACTGCGCCCGCGGTTCACATCGAGGATGAGCCGCGCTTCGCCTGGCGCGGAATGCATCTCGATGTCTCACGACATTTCATGCCGAAGGAGTTCGTGAAGAAATTCATCGATCTCCTGGCCCTTCACAAAATGAATTCCTTCCACTGGCATCTCACCGATGACCAGGGATGGCGCATCGAGATCAAGAAGTATCCGCGGCTCACCGAAGTTGGTGCATGGCGCAACCAGACTCTGATTGGCCACCACACTAACGATTCCACCAAACGCGTATTCGACGGAATCAGGCACGGCGGTTTCTACACCCAGGATGACATTCGTGAAGTCGTCGCGTACGCGAAGGCGCGCTACATCAATGTAGTTCCCGAAATCGAAATGCCCGGTCATGTCCAGGCCGCCGTATCCGCATACCCGTGGCTCGGCACCGTCACACATCCCGTCAACGTGCGCGAATACTGGAGTGTCAGCGAACATATCCTCAAGCCGAGCGACTCGAGCGTTGCGTTCATGCAGGATGTGCTTTCTGAGGTGCTGACTCTCTTTCCGGGAAAGTTCATTCACGTCGGCGGAGACGAAGCAGTGAAGGACGAATGGAAAGCCAGCCCTTACGTTCAGCAGAGAATCAAGGAGCTCGGCCTCAAGGACGAGCATGAGATGCAAAGCTGGTTCATTCACAAGATGGACGACTTTCTCGCAAAGCGCGGACGCCGTCTCATCGGCTGGGACGAAATTCTCGAAGGTGGACTCGCTCCTAATGCGACCGTGATGTCGTGGCGCGGTATCGAAGGAGGAATTGCTGCTGCACGACAGGGACACGACGTTGTAATGACGCCAACGAGTCGCGTGTACTTCGATTACTACCAGACGAAAGACGTGGCCAACGAGCCGCTCGCTATCGGCGGGTTCCTTCCTCTCGACAGTGTCTATGCTTTCGAGCCCATTCCTCCACAGCTCGAGCCTCAGTACACCAAACACATACTCGGCGCACAAGCTCAGCTGTGGTCGGAGTATTTCCCAGGGCCCAAGCAGGTTGAGTACATGGCATTCCCGCGCGAGTCAGCGCTCGCTGAAGTTCTATGGTCGCCAAAGGATCGCCGGAATTTCGCAGACTTCAAAACAAGACTGCCGGTGCATCTCGAAAGGCTCAGTATCCTGGACGTGAACTACCGGCCCGTGCAGTGACCAGCTGATTTCCAATGCTCACATTCCGGTTGCTTGGCGGCATTGGACTCACCGATACAAATCGAGGTGAGATCGATGCACTGCTCAGACAGCCAAAGCATGTCGCGCTTCTCGCATACCTTTCGCTTCCGCAACCGGGAACCTGGCACCGCCGTGACTCCATCCTTGCCACATTCTGGCCGGAAGTAGATCAGTCTCGCGCGCGCGCAACACTTCGAACCGCGCTTTATACATTGAGGAGTCATCTTCCCGACCGCGTGATTCGATCTCGCGGGGATGATGATCTCAGTATCGATCCCGAGCTGTTCCGCACTGACGTGAGCGCGATGACCGACGACTTTGCCAATGGTCGCTCGGCCGAAGTACTCGAGCGATACACTGGCGAGCTTCTCACCGGATTGTTCATCGGTGATTCTCCGGCTTTCGAGAAATGGCTCGACCATGAGCGATCGCGCATCAAGGGAATCGCGCGCAAAGCCGCGTTACAACTTTCGCAGCAGCTGGAGCTGCGCGGCGATCTTCAAGGTGCCATCGACGCAGCACGCCGTGCATCTGAGCTCGAGCCCGATGATGAATCTGCTGCAAGAAGGTGGATCGCTCTTCTCGATCTCTCCGGTGATCGCGCGCAGGCGTTCGCTGTGTATGAGCGATTCAGGAATCACATGTCGGAAGCATTCGGCGTGAGACCATCAGCGGAAACCGTCGCGCTGCTCGATGCAATCCGCACTCGTCGCGAGATGAGTGGTGCTGTCGATGTATCACAACCTGTGCGCAGATCAGTTGCGACGCCGAGTGATGCGCCTTCGATTACCGAAAAGCGATCGAACAAAGTATGGCTGTTCGCGGCGATTCCACTTGCATTAGCCGTTGGCGCATTCCTTTTCCTCAAACCTGCGCGTCGCACCGATGGTGCTGCCGTCGCTCCTAAGAGCCTCGTGGTTCTCCCGATGGAAAATAAAACGGGAGACGCTTCACTCGATTACGTGGCAGAGGGAATTGCGGAAGGAGTGGCTCGCAGGCTCGATGGATTCGCCGGAATGAGAGTTCATTCAGGTGCGCGATCAGACTGGAAAGAGCGAACACACGGCGATACACGGACCATCGCGCGCACGCTGGGCTCGAACGTTCTCTTGCGCACAACACTCACAAAGGCTGGCGATTCGCTGCGTGTAGCGACTGAGCTTATCGAGGTAACTTCACCTGGCTCGCGTGAAATTTCTACGCACACGTTTCAGACCAACGGCATTCGTGATGTCGAGAGCAGAGTCGCGGCAGATATCATCGGCACGCTGTTTCGAAAAGCTCTGCCTGAGGATCCTCACGATGTGAGCAGCTCGGTCGACCCGGAATCATACAGGTACATGCTCAAGGGCTGGCATACGATGTTGACGATTGCGTCGCAGAGCCCGAGCTCGGTGCCAAAAGAGTATTCCGCTCGCGATGATTTCACGAAGGCTCTGGAAATAGACCCGAAAAATGCGCGCGCGCTGGCAGGATTGAGCTCCGTGTGGGCATCGCTCACTGTGGCTGGGTATATCCCATTCAGCGAAGGGTCAGACAGGGTATCTGCCGCTGCTTTGCGTGCGCTGGCAATCGACTCTCTGCAAGGAAGTGCCTGGGCAAACCTCGGCATCACACGCGGGTTGAAATACAACAATGTCGAGATGGGCTTGCCCCTGATTCGGAAAGGTGAGAAGGCGGAGCCTTCAAATCCGGAGCTTTATCTGATCGAAAGCGTTTTGTACCGTGCGGCTCGTCAATTCGATAAGGCGCGTGATGCAGTTAGAATAGCTCGATCTCTGGATCCCCTGTCTCTGCCGCTCATCAACCAGGAAGGGCAGATCGAATTCTGCGCCGATCGTCCCGAAGAAGCACTTCGCATCTTCGATGCTGAGCGAAAGCTGAACCCCCAGAACGTGATTGCAGTAAACGGGGTCGTGCGATCTCTCGCTCTACTTGGTCGGTTCGACGAGGCTATCTCGATATGGAAATCAAATGCCGAGTCGCGGGGAGATACCGCTCTTGTGAGGGAGTTGAGTGGGGCGAGTGGTACGAAGGGGTATTGGGACGTACGACACATTGAAGGGAAAAAACGGCTTGCTGCCCTCACTCGAACCGACGAAACCCCTACGCCATTCCGGATGATTCAGGCGCAGCTCGCTGCAGGCGATCCGGATGCAGCCTACAAATCGATTGATGATGCACCGGCTTCGGAAAAGCCGAGTCTATACCGGTTGTCGTGTTACGCGTCGGCAGATGAATACAGGCGAGCGCCGCGGTTTGTGGCTCGAATCCAGAGAATTGGAGCGCTGAAGCTCCATTAGGAACCCTGTACCCGGTACCGCAGTTCTGGTTGTTGTCATATAACGGTGCTCTCACGGATGCCTGACGCAGTGGGATGAGTATTCGCGGCATCAACAACAAGGGGCCGCGATGTTCAGCTGGAGACGTAGTATTTCCTTCCTTTGCATTCTCACTGCGTGCAGTTCCGATAATTCCAGCGCGCCAACGGGGATGCGCCTCTCCGTGTGTCATGTCTCAGGCGGGACAGGCACCATCATGGAGATTCAGTTAACCGATCTGCCGGAACACAAGAGTCACGGAGATTATGCCACAACTCTCGTGGTCGATCGGCTGAGTACCGTTGGCGACAGCATTCATTTTACGCGCGTCACAGATGCAGTGAATGTTGCACGTGATGGCCGCATCACCCGAGGTGAGCTGACCAAGGCAGCGTGCCGGATTACGATTCAGGTTGCGCCGGGAACCTTCAAGGGATCCGTAG
Source organism: Gemmatimonadota bacterium (assembly GCA_046732835.1). Classification (GTDB taxonomy): domain Bacteria; phylum Gemmatimonadota; class Gemmatimonadetes; order Gemmatimonadales; family Gemmatimonadaceae; genus UBA4720. Next base: position 13,492 of record JBKPNY010000100.1, read on the forward strand.
CCGAATCGCCTGACCCGACGTTTGAGCGATATCCAATCGTTATTGACGTTCCTGATATCACGCTGAAAGGCTCGATGGTGATGCAAGTCGATGCCGGGGGTCGTGCAACCGGAGCTGCACTAGCCGGCGATGTCACGACTCTTACTGCAAGCCCGGTGTTGGTCGTCGAACCCAGCCTGCTTTCACAGCCGATCCTGATTGTGAATGGTCACCCGGAGGGAGCCCGGGGTGACGGCGCAGTAATAGAGGGGTTTCTGTTTCAGACCGGCCGAATAGCGTCTGACACGACCATCGGCGGACAAGGTGTGCTTTCCTTGCGTGTGACCGGCCTCGTCGTACGCGGAAATCGTTTCGAAGGGAATTTTTCCGAGACGCTCGATCTTCGAGCGACGAGTGCGATTGTCGAGAAGAATTATCTCACCGGTCGCGGAAATACATGCGACATCTGTCTTGCGGGTCCGGGTGAGTACATTGCGCGCGACAACAGGCTGGTAGGACCTGGAGGAATTCCCGGGATCGTATCCGTCCCGGCGACGCTCATTCCTGTTCCTTCAATGGTGGAGCAATGGACTGTCCCTGCCGCCGCGACAGTCACAGCAACTATTACCAACAATGAAGTTCGCAATCACCTCGCACGACCCGTAGGAGTCGGCATACGACTGGGTGCTCTCGGCATCGGTGCGTCTTCACTCGTTGGCACAAGCAAGATCACCGTCACCGGGAACACGCTGACAAACAATACCTTCGGAATGCTCATCGAGGCTGCGTTTCCGGGCGGACCTCTTCGCGGCGATATCGATGCGACAATAACCGGAAATACAATCTCACAGAGCTGCCAGAACAATCTGTACGTCTCATTTACTCGACATACAACAGGACTCGGCCTCAATTCCAATCAGCCGTATCTGCGCAACACTAGTTACAGTCTGGAGCTTGGGCCCGAGTTGCCGTGGGATAACGTGTGGTACGCAAATCCAACCGGGTTCGGAAATATTCTCTCCGTTGGCGGGACCGTTATGCCTTCTGGGACCAAGCATTCGTACGATGCAACGAAGATCTGCACCTGAGTACAGAAAGAGAAACACCCAGTGAGTATGAGAGTAAGCAGTAGTCAGTACTGAGTACTCAGTACTGAGTACTGACCACTTCTTACTCTCCTACTCTCTGGGTTTCTCACGAGCTTCTACACTCAGGTACAGCCAGGCGGAGGAGCATCTGCCCGCGCGAGACACTCAGCTTCAGTAAACGGGAACCGGGTGTGAACGTTGTGAGTCGGTAGCGCCTTCGGCAAAGTATTCAACCGCCCAAACCGGCGAGCATCGATCCACCGGTGGCCACCTTCGAACAACAGCGAATACCGCCGCTGCATCAAAAGCTCATTCACGAAATCAGTTGCATTTGCAAATGGCCCACGCGGAGCAAGGCCGCCGGAATTAACTCTGATGAAGTTGATATCATCGAGCGCTCCCGACGGATTGCCCGTGTTGAATCGCGCCTCAGCACGCAACAGTATCAGCTCTTCATTCCGAATGATCGGAATCGGCGCAACGTTGGAGTTGTAGATCGTGAATACCAGACCTGACGTAACTCCCTGAACTGTTCTCGGGGTTATCGTCCCGATCTTCGCCGAGACTCGCGCGTCGATCGCTCCACCAGGCTGATGCTCTGCGTCCGTCACTATCGACGGGTGCGCAACAATCGCGCGGCCAGTTGGATCGAACAGAAGATTTTGAACGTCGCCTGAACCAGTGCTGAACGAGTGATACGCACCTTTCGTTAACGGAGCACCGAGGTCTATGAACGATCCACTCAGCGCTGTCAACGCCGATGCGTAATTGCCCCGATAAACTTCGACGCAAGCCTTCAGCGCACGATTGACTGTGGCAAAAGAGCCCGGCGTTCCGAATCCATCGAATCCAGGACTCAGTGTGAATGGAAATGCTCCTCCGCCCGCGGTGAGCTCAGTGAGTCCATCATCGAGCAGCTTCGCGATATGCACGAACACATCGGCTTTCGATACGATCGGCGCCGGCGGACCGGTCGGCTCCGTTCCAACATCGATCGGAAGTCCGAGATCATCGCGCGTGTTGATCAGGTATAGGAAATCGAGCGCCTGGATCGTGTGCGCGAATCCCCTCGTTGCTGACTTCTGCGCGTCGGTCATTCCAGCGACAACATCGAGTGCACCAAGCAGAATATTCGCGTTGCGAATGTTTGCGTACGGAGCTGCGAAAAGATTTCCACCGAACGCTGGACTTCCGCCATCGAGAGGACCAATCAGCATCTCCACGATGAAACGTGGGTCTGCAGGATCGAAATTGTATGACTCGCGTCCGATGATCCCCAGAAGCGACTCGTATCCATTCTGAGGTCCGTGCTCTGCTCTCGTACCTACGAGCAGTCCCTGCGCGGCCTGCGCAATCTTGCTCGGCGTCGGATTCGTCTGAAGATCCTCAAGACTCGGATTGTTGTAATCCGGAACCGTGAGATCACTGCATGATGCGGCGACGAAAATCAGTCCAGCCGCAACAATCGATTTGTGAATGATGTTATTTGTCATTGTCAGAACCCCAGGCTGAGTGAAAGCCAGAAGCTCCGGCTCGGCGGGAATGGAGCAACGTCGATGTTTCGCGCGATCGGCTGGTTGCCGAAATTGCTCACTTCCGGATCGAGCCCGGTGTAATCGGTAAACGTCAGAAGATTGCGTCCACTCACGCTGAGCTGCGCTCGGCGCAATCCTCGCCCCATGCGTTCAACCATTCGTGTCGGAATGTCGTAAGACAGCGTAACCTCGCGCAGCTTCACGAAGCCCGCGTCCTCCACGTAAGTCGCGGTCTGCCTCGGCCATATCTCGAGACGCCGGGCGCCGACCGTCGTTGCCTTTCCGTCGACAGTGATCGGATCGTTGTAGTCTTCAGTGTTCGATCCAAGATCGTAGAGGAACTTCGTGAGGTTCACGACGTCCCCGCCCTTCTGCCAGTCGATAAGCCCATAAAGATGGACGGCCCCGAACCTCACGTCGTTCGAAAACGACATGTTGAAGTCGGGAGTCGCATCACCAATCTTGCGGACGATTGATGAGCCATCGGGCAGTGTGTCATTGCCGACGATCTGTGTTGGCGATGCACCTTCCTCGATCTCGAATGAGCCGAGCGACGTTCCAAATCCGCCGGTTCGGAATCCGGGTACTGGGAGCTCGACGATCTTGCTTTTCGTTTTGAAGAACGTCGTGCGAAACAGCCACTCCCTGCTCGCGGACTGCATCGGCACGAGGCTCAATGCAACCTCGGCACCTGTTGTCCGCATCTTGCCGCCGTTGAAAATCTCGAGCCCAAAACCTGACGACGGCGCGAGCGTGCGCTGAAGCAGAAGGTCGGTGATGTCCTTGCGGAATCCCGTGACCTCGAGTGCTCCCTTTCCTCTCGCAAACGTGAGATCAGCACCACCCTCGATCTCGCGCTGTTTTTCCGGATGCAGATCAGTCGATCCCACAGTTCCCTGAACAACAAGACCCGGGAGGCCTGAGATGTTAGTCGTCGCCGTAAGCGGCGTGAATTTTTGACCGAACAGCGGCTGGTTGCCTGACTGTCCGAACGCCGCGCGAATCTTCACTTCCTCCAGCATACTGAACGGCTGGATGAAACGATACGATCCTGCAACCTTCGGATACGTGAACCATTTCTTGGTATCGCTGTTGGCACTGCTGCGATCCGCGCTTAGACCCGCGGTGAGAAGCAGCTTCTCATTCATCATCAGCACCTCTTCCTGCGCGAACATCGAGAGATCTTCCACACGCTGTCGCTGTTCGAGCACTTGAACGTCAGTGCCCGCGCCAACTATGCCGAGTCCGCCGACTAAGTTGCGGCTGGTGATTCGGGAGATGTTGAGATCGCGGCTCGATGCTCCGAATCCGACCGATGTCGTGGCAGTGAGTCCCGAGCTTGGCGTAAATGTGAGTACGCCATTCAATCCGCCGTTCAAGTTGAGATTGTTGCTGTTCGACAGGAGTGCAGTTCCTGGCTCTCCGTCATCGATCGGCTCGAACTGCAGCTCTGGTGGAAACAGCAGTGAGTTTTTCTGCGTGAAGTAGTCAGCGCCTCCGGTTGTCGCGAATTTCAGATTGTACGTCGGCCGCTCGATCGCGTCGAACGTCAATCGACTCGATGCAATGTAGCGCCACACCGTTTCGTCATTCTTCATGAGCGCTGCTGTCTGCAGTGGATTGCTCGCGACGAACGGGTTGTTCGGAAAGGTCCCATCCGCACGTCTCCGCAAATCCACAAAGCTTGGCGTAAATGGGAACGCCATCCAGAAGCTGACGCTCGCGTTGTCGTTGTTGGTGAGACCACGCTGTGCAAGTGTTCTCAAAAGATTTGTCTGCACGCTCAATGCGAGTCGCGGTCCAAAATCCTGGTTGAGATTTGCGCGGAGTCCCTGCTTCTGGAATCCGGTGTTGTCGATGATTCCTTCATCATTCTTCCACAAGCCTGAGAGGTAATAGCGTGTGTTCTCATCGCCGCCACTCATGTCGATTATGGATTCACTCGACAAGGGCTTCTTTCCGGCGAGCAGTTTCTCCTGATCGAACACCTGGCCGGGTACGAAGACGTCCGCTGCCGCAGCGCCAAAGACCGATACCGCCTCTTCCTTCGTGGTAAATGTTCGTGAGCCCAGGGTATTGGAGATCGCTGAGAATCCTACGCGCTGGATTGCGTTGATGACGCGTCCCGACGTCCTGCCGCGGCGAGTCGTGATGATGATCACGCCGTTGGAGGCACGCGATCCGTAGATCGCGGATGCCGATGCGCCCTTCAGGAT
>JBKPNY010000101.1:0-6889 GCA_046732835.1 Gemmatimonadota bacterium
TACCCGTAGCACAGACAATCGCATCGAGACGATGCTTTGACATCGTCGCGTCGATTCCTTCAGTCCTCGACAGGCGATGATTCTTTGCGAGTGCAGCGAGATACTTGCTCGACTTGAGTGATCCCTTCTTTTCAGCCATGAGCATGATCTCCTGACCAAACCATGGCATCTCTCTCGCCTTGTCACGCTCATTGAATGCAATGATGTCCTTCAAAGTTTTCACTTTCGCATTCGGTCCGAGCGATGCGAGGTAGGAATTGAGGTCGGCCTTGAACTCGTAAAGCAGCACCTCGAATTCCGTGTCATCATACTTGCCCATCGTTGCAATGTTTGCAGGATCCACGATTACCGCGCCGCGGTCTTTCATGAGAGCGACTGCATCGTTGATGAGCTTGTCCGTCGCGTCGTTATAGCCGGAAAGTTTTTCTCTCGCTACACCAATCCGCGCGCCTTTGAGAGCGTTCGCATCGAGGAAGCGCGTGTAATCGCTCGACGATTTGCCGCGACCCGCCGCTGTCGCTGAATCGCGCGAGTCCACACCCGAAATCACGTTCAGCATGATCGCCGCGTCAGCAACCGTACGAGCCATCGGGCCCGCTGTGTCCTGACTGTGCGCAATCGGAATTACTCCCGCGCGACTCACGAGGCCGAGCGTCGGCTTGATTCCGACGATTCCATTGATTGATGCGGGACAGACAATCGAGCCATCGGTCTCGGTTCCAATCGCAGCAGTGCAGAAATTTGCTGAGACTGACGATGCGGACCCCGAGCTCGAGCCGCACGGATTTCGATCCAGAACGTACGGATTCCTAGCCTGGCCGCCGCGGCCGCTCCATCCGCTCGATGAATGCGTCGACCGGAAGTTCGCCCACTCGCTCAAGTTCGCTTTTGCAAGCAGCACCGCTCCCGCATCGCGCAGCTTTTTCGCAAGCGTCGCATCGCGCGGAGCGATCGAGCCCTCGAGCGCGTACGAGCCGGCGGTTGTCGTCATGCGATCCGCCGTATCGATGTTGTCCTTGAGAATGATTGGAATGCCGTGCAGCGGTCCGCGCGATCCTTTCGACTTTCGCTCATCGTCTAGTGCGCGCGCAATCGACATAGCATCCGGATTTGTTTCGATCACTGCGCGGAGCGTAGGGCCGCGCCGATCCATCGACTCGATGCGCTCGAGATAATCGCGCGTGATCGATTGCGAAGATCTCTTGCCACTGGCCATGTCGCGCTGGAGGCCCAAGATCGTCGACTCCTCCAGCTCGAACTCGGCTATGCGTGTCGTTGTTTCATGAACTTCCTCGCTCTTCGCCAGCTCCGGTACCAGCGCTGCAGCGCCTGACAGCACGCCGGCGCGGAGAAAGTCGCGGCGCAGCATCAGCCTATGTGGCAGCTGGAAAGTCCGCGCTTCTCCAGATACTGCTGGTGATAATCCTCAGCCATGTAGAACTCCGTTGCTGGAGTGATCTCGGTTACGATCGGTCGCCGATACCTGCCGCTCTTCTGTCGCTCTTCCTTCGAGTTGATCGCTGCTTCCTTCTGTTCGTCATCGTGATAGAAGATCGCGGAACGATACTGAGTCCCAACGTCAGGTCCCTGTCGATTCAATGTCGTAGGATCGTGATTCTCCCAGAACACCGTGAGAAGATCGTCGTATGTAAGTCGAGATGGATCGTATTCGACCTGCACAACTTCAGCATGCCCGGTTCTGCCGGTGCACACATCATGATATGAGGGATTTTCGAGAGTTCCGCCAAGGTAGCCGACTGCAGTCGACGTAACTCCGGGAATTTGTCTGTATGCTGCTTCAACTCCCCAGAAGCATCCTGCTCCAAATGTTGCTTTCATTAAAATCTCCGATTTTGGTCACCAGACGCCGGTCACGAGTCACCGGCGACCCGCGACCGGCGACCGGCGACCGGCGACCGGCGACCGACGACCGGCGACCGGCGCCTGGCGTCCGGTGACTCTAGTTATACGTGTTTTATCCATTCATGGATTGGGCTAGCAGGCGATGAAAATGGTGCGTTCCGACCTCGCGTCTCGCTGAGAATCGGCCGCGATTGTAGAGTCGTGAGCTGACTCCGCGCTGAACTGACTCGACCACTTCCTCGTCTTCCATCTCTACCTTGTGAAGATCGCCGCCAACGCCCTGTTCGCGCAGGTCTTCCTTCCACACGTATGAAATGAACGACACGCGCGCCCGCGCAGGACCAAGCGGATACACGACGTTCACCGACAGTCCCCACGGATAGAAGTTCAGCATGATGTTGGGGAACAGCCAGAAATAGAAAGCCGCGACTTTCTTGCCGTAGTCGGGATGATCTTTAGGAAGATCGAAAACAGAATCACCGCTGCGAGCGATTCCCATCTGCAGCGATCCCGTCGGAAAGAGCTCCGTGTAATACGAACCGTAATCGAGCTGCTCGGAAAGTCCCGCATGCACGTAAGGAATGTGGAATTCCTCGAGATAGTTGTCGCAGTAGAGCGCCCAGTTTGCACCGATCAGATAATCGCGCGATGTCTTCTGGTCGCGACGGAATTCCTCGAGCGGCATCCACGAAACGCGATCGTTAACCGGCTTGATCCAGTCGCTGAATGAAGTCGACGGATCCAGCGATGTGAAGAGCAGCGGACCCCATTTCTCGAGCGGTAGTTTTGGGAGACAATCTGCCGCAGAAGGGAAATCTTTCGTGTCGTCGAACTCCGGCATTGAAACGAACGAGCCGTCGAGAGAAAACCGCCTCCCGTGATAGCGGCACCTCAGGCTTTTGAGGTGGCCTTCGCCTTCCACCACCAGCGCGCCGCGGTGAGTGCATACGTTTGAGAGGCACCTGAGCTCGGCGTCATCGTCGGAGGTGATCACGAGTGGCTCGTTCAGGCATCCTTCAAGCAGTGTAAATGGCAGGACGTGGCCCGGCGCCTTCACTTGCTGCGCATCGGCCGCGTACTGCCAGCTTTTGGCGAAAACGCGGTCCTGCTGAAGTGCGAAGTAGCCGGGGTCGGAGTAAACTTTCGCGGGGAGGGTCGAAGCGGCGCGGATATCGGAATCGATATCCACAAGGGGCATGGGAGCTCGGCTCATAGGCCTGAGATTAGCCTTTTGCGGCGAAACTTCCAGTATGGGGAGGCGTACGGTTATCTCATCAGGAGGGATCAAATGATCTTCAGCACGATTGCCTTTCTCATCGCTGCCGTCGCGGCGATTTTCGGATACAGCGCCGCAAAGAAATTCGTTCGTGACCGGCTGCGCTTTGTTGATGGCGCGCACAAGCCCACCACTCCGATAATCGCGGGCATCGGAGCTTACCTCGTGGCGATGGTCGCGGTCTGGCTCCTTCCGATCGTCGGAATCGGAACGGCAATTACATTTGCGCTGTCGGTTGCGCTTGGAACGGCTGCAGGCTCACGCGAAGTCAAAAGCGGTAACCTGCCCTATCTGAATCCGTAACCCTCGACCAAATAAAAGCAGTCAGAAGTCGCAAGAAGCACAGTTCTTAGTTCGAAGTCGACGACGGGGCGTCGTTGACTTGCGACTAAAGTCTGTGCTTCTTGCGACTTCTGACTGCTCTATTTGGTCTATGCTGATCCGCATTACAAAAGGCCGAAATGGCCCCAACACTTTGACGTGCATCAGGGACGATGGCTCAACGACTTGGGCTAGAGTCCAGGATTATTTCCCCGTGCACGACATGACCCACTACGTCGTCGAGACAACGCTCAGGATTCCGAACGCCTTCTACAGCCTTGTCGCGGACGGGTGGGACATCACCGAATTCGCCGTCAAAGGGAATGCGAAGCGCATTCCGCCGGAAGCGAACCTCGTCGAAGCACTGGTCAGCCGACTGCAAAGCGAGCTGCTGCCCGGGCACGCGTTCACTCCTGAGTCGTACAACGAAGAGGTACTCGCAGTCCTCGAGGGAATCGGAAATCCGTGTCGCCGCTCAGTCACCGAAGATGAGCTCAACGAAATGCGAGTCCGACTTGGTGAGCTGATGGCGAAATGGCGCGGATTGGAACCTGGCGAATCGCTCGAGATGATCTTCTCACTTGTCCCCGCCTAGCGACAAAAGTCGTCCACGCACGATGACAATCAGCGTGGGCGACATCGCCGCAACCTGAGTCAAAGGCCTGCGCCGTAACGACTTAGCTCCTGAGGTAATGCAGGGTATTCACTGTGCTGATCAGTGTGGCACAACAATCAGCAATCAGGAGCTCTGATGAATAGAAATCTTGTCGTTGCGGGCATGCTCGCAGCGCTGGCTCTTTCTGCCAGTTCTGCCGAAGCGCAGCGTCGCAGTGGGCGCCGCCTCCCGGTCAACGAAACCCCGGGACCTTCGGTCTCGCCGTACGCCGGCTACATGATGTTCGGTGACATTGTCGACGGACCGCTTGGCACAACGCTCACCAGCTCGAGCGGCTCAGTGTTCGGTGTTCAGGGAAATCTTCCACTCGGCTCGACACTCTCGGTTGTCGGCAACGTTGCCTACTCCGAGCCGCAGCTCAAGTTCGGTGTTCCAATTCTCGGCGGCATCAACTTCGGCAAGAGCCAGGTGTGGATCTACGACGCCGGACTTCAGCTCAGTGCGCCAGCTCTTCGTGGCCAGCGCTCGATCACTCCGTTCGCGCAGGTGGGCGCCGGCGGAATGAGATACGATGTCACGGTTGCCGGTATCAACCGCAAAGCGTCGAATCTCGCTTTCAACGCGGGACTTGGTGCCGACATTCCGCTTGCCGACAATCTCGGTCTTCGCCTTTTCGCGAAAGACTATATCGGAAAGTTCGATATCAACGAGGCTGCGGGAATCGACTACGAAGCAAAGACATCGCATAACATCGCGTTGACCGCCGGCCTCAAGCTGCAATTCTAGTCGGCAGACGCCAGACACGGGTCGCGGGCGACCGGCGACCGGCGACTGGTGACCGGCGACTGGTGACCGGCGACTGGTGACCGTTAGTACCGGTCCTTGAGGTGCGGGCAACCGCTCGGGGAAGGGGGGTCGGGCAATCCGTAGTTCTCCAGGAGGATCTTGCCCGGCTTTCCTTTCGCGAGACTGACGATGATGAGATTGGAGTACTCGTCAGCGCAAAGATCGCCAATGTGTCCGCCACCGATTTTCTCGACAATCTTGCCGACAGTATTGTTGTGGCCGACAACGAGAATCGTGGCACCCGGATGCTTCAGGACCTCGTTGGCAACACGCTGTACGTGACCCTCGACCGAGCCTTCGATCGAGACGATCTTCGGTGAAATGTGGCGAAGGCGCGCCAGCGGAGCGGCGGTTTGAATGGTCCGCTTGAGATTGCTCGTGATGATGATGTTCACGCCCGAATCGCGAAGTGCCACCGCCAGCGAGTCCGCCCGCTCGCGCCCGCGCTGGCTCAAATCAGGATCCCGATCCTGCTCCGACATTTTCTCGGCGTGACGGATGATGTAGACTGTGGTCTCGTTGCGGCCGTCAGGAATCGCCGGCTGCTGGTCGCCGGCGTTGGCTGCGGCGCAGCCACTCACCAGCATTATCGAAACAAAAGTCAGACCCGTCGCGGTGCGGCGTGGCATGGATAACATTATTGGACCCTGGATTGAATAAAAACCGCGAAAATGGCGGAGCAGGAATGATAATGTGGAGCAATAATCTTCGGGCAGCATCGCTTGCTGCCTTTGCCATCTTTACGGTCGCCTGCGACAGTGGCGAGCCGTCGAAAACTGCGGATGAGTTCGCGGCCGATTCAGCACTTGCGGCTGATCTCGCGCTTGCCAATCGCGACACGCTTCTAGTCGATTCCATCGGCGCGTATCGCGAGCCCGATGCTGCAGAGCGTGATACCAGTGCGGCATCGCCCGCGGCCGCAGCACCCGCTCCCACACCAAAATCTCCCGCACCATCTCCTGCAAATTTCAGCGATGCAGTCGCATCGGGATCGTCGCAGCCAAATCGAGTAGAGCCAGCGCCGACAGCAGCGCCAGCTGCTCCTGCGGCGGTGACGCAGCCTTCTGTCACAACCCCAGCACCTGCGGCAGCGCCGACAACGACGGCGGCAGCAAATCCAAAGCCCCCGGCCCCGCGTCTGACTGGAACCCGCGCGTGCAGCTCCGCAACACCTGAGAATCAGGCCGAATGCATTCGCGTTTCGATCGCGGCCGGCGATGCAAAGCTCAACCGCATCTATCGCGCGCTGATCACCGAGATGCGACTGCAGGAAAAGGTTCCTGCAGGTGCGAAGGATCCGGCGTCAGTCCAGAAGCTCCGCGTTGCTCAACGGCAGTGGCTTGTCTATCGCGACAACGAATGCAGGAAACGCGGTCGCGGCAAGGAAGGAGCACTGTGGGCACGGCCGCGAGCGCGCTGTCTCACTGAGTTTGCAGGTCGTCGCGCGAATGAATTAGCGGACGACTTCAGCAAGCTCACCGCGCACTAGCTTGCGTCGAGGAGGCGCGTTGCCTCCTCGACATCCGACTCCTTCACTGCAATCCTGATCGGATGCAGTGAGTTGAGATAGGGAAGCATTCCCGCGGCGTTGTCGCCGATGACGATCGACTCTATTCCATTTGCGTCGAGCACGGCTTCGGCAAGCCGTGCATCGACATCGCGCGCGAATGTCCGGATAACGAACAGCCCGTCTTCCTCGTCCACGCCGTTACCCGGAACCCGGTACCGCTGTTCTGGCTGTTGTTCTATTCACCAACTGCTTCCTTCATTCCGCGACTTTCGCTTATGACGCGCTGAGCAGCATCACCGGGCATCTGCTCGTATCCCCTGAAGCGCTGCACGAACGTTCCATGTCCGTGCGTCTTGGAGAAAAGATCAGTCGCATACAGGTGCATCTCCGCCTGAGGAATCACCGCGCGAACCTTTGATTTTCCGCCGGGAACGGAATCAGTTCCCATGATGTGACC
>JBKPNY010000102.1:0-2475 GCA_046732835.1 Gemmatimonadota bacterium
AACGGTCAGGCTCGCCGGGCTGACGAATGGCGCCGAGAGCAAGAGCGCATTCGTGCGGAAGAGTTACGTCGGCAGCGCGAACGGAACGGTCGTTATGGCACGTACGGGGGGTACGGTGGCTACGGTGGTTATACCGATGCCCAGCTTCGTCAGACTGCGCTGAATGCCGGTTACAATAACGGCGTCCAGGAAGGTCGCAAAGACCGCAGCCGCGGTGACCGGTTTGATTATCGCGACGAAGGCGACTACCAAAACGCCACTGAGGACTACAACTCACGGTATGGCAATCGAGAAGTCTATCGTCAGTATTTCCGTCAGGGTTTCGCGAACGGCTATCGCGATGGCTACAACGGCTACTAAGCTGGAATTTAACCTGACACGGCGGAAGCGGGAGTGGAGTAAGACTTCATTCCCGCTTTTTGCTGCGCGTGTGAAATTGTGGGATTCAGATCGATAGGCTACTATCAAAACCTCGAGATCAGGGAATATCAGGGTAGAAATGGCAAATCACTTCGTCAAGTTCACGGATGCCGGCATGTTGGATGAGATGGCAATTCGATCTCGAGAAACGCCGGTGGTCATATTCAAGCACAGTTTAACTTGTCCAATCAGCTCTGCCGCTTACACGGAGATGCAGGGCTTTGATGGCGATGTCGCCCTTCTGGAAATTCAGAGATCGCGTGCGTTGTCCAGAGAAGTTGAGGATCGCCTGGGAGTTGCGCACGAGTCGCCGCAGGTAATTATTTTGAAAAACGGCCAGGTGGTTTGGAACGCGTCGCACTTCAGCATCACCGCAGCGGCGGTAGCCAATGCCATACGGGAACTAGCGGCCGGCGAGCAGTGAGGTTCTGTCGCCAATGATCGAGACGACTGAGAGGCGCGGTCCCGCAATTGAACCGCGAGAGATTCAGCAGGAAGGGGATGCGGGCCTCCGAATAGCGTGGGCTGATGACTGCGTTTGTCGTTACACCGCGCCCGAATTGAGACGCGCGTGTCCGTGCGCCCAATGCGTCAACGAGTGGACTGGACAACGAACACTGAAAGCCGAAAGTATTTCGGAGGAACTGACCATCCTGGATTTGAGTCTGGTGGGACGCTACGCGGTGAATTTTCGCTGGAGCGATGGCCACGATACCGGAATCTACAGTTTTCGCTACTTGCGTGAACTGGGGGACCGGTAGTATTCGTCCTGGTAAAACGAAAGATTGATTTATGAATGAGCAGGATTTCTTTAACGAGAAGCAGGAATTAAAAAAAGCGACCTACAGCTGCCCTCATTGCCGGGAACGTGCGGAATACGATGTTCGTTGGTTGAAGCGCACGAAAAAACAAGGCCCACCGCGCGGCGCGAATGAGCAGGATCGCATGCGCTATCAGAAATCGCGCGACTACCTCGTTCGAATCGACGACATGCTGGCGTGCAAAAGTTGTCGCCGCCGTTTTGACATTCCCAGTTCTCAGTCAGTCGTTTTTCTTTAAGAGTTCAGCGCAATCCTCATCACATTTCGATCAGGCGCTGTGGCAATAAAAATCTTTCTACTGAAACACGCCGTTTGATTCGCACGTTGATTTGTAAACATGAGTGCGTTCCCTCGTGGCATTTGCAGTCAGTTTTGTTCGATAAAACCTTTGGGCGCTCGTCTCAGTTAAGGGTTTGCGCGGCTTGCTCTTTGCTATGCCCGAGGCCGTAGCAAAGAACAATTGAAAGAGAAATTATGATTGAGTCATCAGAATTTGCAGGCGCGCAAAAAACAAACACGTCGTTTTTATCTCCCCTCGAACGGCGTTTGGCCCCGATAGTTATCCCGCGTATTCCGCTATGGTTGGAAACGCATCACCTGACGATGTTGACGCTGGTGTGGTCGCTGGGAATCTTGCTATTCAGCTTCCTCGCATCCAGAAATATGCGTTGGCTCTGGCTCGTCTCGGTAATGATCTTCATGCAGTGGGTGACCGACCACTACGACGGTAAGATCGGCAAACATCGCAACACCGGCCTCGTGAGATGGGGCTACTACATGGATCATTTGCTGGACTACGTTTTTCTATGTTCGGTCATAATCGGATACGCGTTCATTCTTCCGGAGCGTTCGCGATTTCAACTGCTGCTAACCCTGGCGCTGTTTGCCGCCTACGACTTCAGTACGTTCCTGGCATTTGCAGCGACCGACCGGTTAAAGATCAGTTACCTGAAATTCGGACCCACCGAGTTCCGACTAGCGCTAATCATTATCAATGGCCTCTTGGCGACCTTTGGTACGCGTTACATGATAAGCGGGTTGAAGTGGGTCAACGCGGGAGCGGCAGTAGGCTTGGTGTTTTTGATCTATTCGACTCAGAAAAAAATCTGGCAAATTGACATGAAGGGGCGTCGTGAAAAGCGTCCCGAAAATGAAGTAATACCGCTGTTGGAAAAATCGTACGTAGCAGCAAAAGAGTGTACGTATTAATAACGTCGATCCAACCTGAGGCGGC
>JBKPNY010000103.1:0-1431 GCA_046732835.1 Gemmatimonadota bacterium
AAACGCGTCTTTCGGAAAATGCGCCGGCACCCAGTCCATGATCACGCCGACGCCGCGCTGATGCAGGTAGTCAACGAGGTAACGCAAATCGTCGGGCGTTCCATAACGTGCCGACGGCGCAAAATAATTACTCACCTGGTAGCCCCACGAAGGGCCGTAAGGATGTTCCTTGAGCGGAAGAAACTCGACGTGTGTAAAGCCCATGGCCAGCACGTACTGCGCCAGCGACTCGGCCATTTCGCGGTAGGACAGGCATTCCTGCCTGTCCTCGTCAGAGTTGGAAGTCTGTCCTACTTTTCTCCGCCACGATCCGAAGTGAACTTCATAAATCGCGAGCGGCGCGCGAAAGTGCTGTCGTCCAGCTCGCCTCTTCAACCAACGCGCATCCTGAAATTTGTAAGTCGACTCATAAACGACCGACGAAGTATCCGGCGGGACCTCGGCGAAGGAAGCATAAGGGTCGGCCTTCAAGAACGTTGGCAGGCCATTTGTTTTGATCTGGTATTTGTATAGCTCGCCGGCTTGCAGGTTCGGAACGAAGGTTGACCAAACTCCCGAGCGGCCTAGTCTGCGCAATGGGTGTCGTGTTCCGTCCCAACTATTAAAGTTCCCCACAACGCTCACGTTGTCAGCAGCAGGAGCCCACACCGCAAATGAAACGCCTGCAACCCCGTCATGATTCATGACGTGCGCGCCGAGTTTCTCGTAAATCTGTCGGTGCCGGCCTTCACCAAACAAATGAAGATCCAGCTCGCCGATCATCTGCGCGGCCGGTTCAGCTTCACTGGCCCTGACCTTACGCGGTCGTTTTGCCGTGGGCTTCTCTTTCATGCGAGCGTGGCGGCCAACTCTGCGCCGCCGCTTTGATAGGAGGGATTTGAAGGTTCAACACAGCGGCGATAAATGTCCGCGCCATTTCCAAGCTCGGGTCGATTGCTCTTAGCCTCGGATAAGATTTCGAGGAACTGACCGCGGATCGGTTCTGAGCCCAGTTCATTCATTAGCTCGAGTGCACGACATGCGTATTTCAAAACCTGAACCGGCTCGATGCCTGAAATATCACTGAAGAACCAACCACAGCTCGTATACATCAGCAACGCGTTGCGCTGTAATTCGAGATGTAACAGCGCTTGCTTTTGTTCGTCTCGCGCCAACGAACGCGGCGCATGTTGAGCGAGGAAACGCTCGCGCGAATGCATCGGATCGAGCACCAGGCTGATGGCCGCATCACGCGCGACCCACGGGTCCGCGAACAATTGGTCGCGGGTAGCTTCAAAGATCTCAACCGCGCGGTCGCGTAGATAGTCCAAAGCTTTTCGCAACGGAGCGCGCCACGCCTGATTCCATTCCGCGCCGCCACCGGTGTGACAACCGCAATCGCGTGTCCAACGACTGACGCCGTGCACACAACTCCACGAACTGCCTTCACCG
>JBKPNY010000104.1:0-1439 GCA_046732835.1 Gemmatimonadota bacterium
GGAAATTAAGGGCGCACGCCTTGGTTTTCCACGTTCGTTGTTTGGCGAAGGACTCGATGCGGAAGTGCGCGCGGCGGTGGAAGCCGCGATCGACGTCTATCGCGATTTGGGCGCTGAGATCGTTGAGGTCGAACTTCCGAACGCGCAGTACAGCATCGCGGTCTACTACATCATCGCCACGGCCGAAGCTTCTTCGAACCTGGCGCGCTTCGACGGCGCTCGTTATGGATTTCGCGCGGAAGACGCGCCGCGGCTGCGCGAGATGTATCGGAAAACGCGTGACGAGGGATTCGGACCGGAAGTTAAGCGGCGCATCATGCTGGGCACCTACGTGCTTTCAGCGGGCTACTACGAGGCTTATTACGGCAAGGCGCAGCAGGTACGTTCGCTGATCAAGGAAGACTTTCGCCGGGCGTTCGAGAGTTGCGATGCGATCATCACTCCGACGGCGCCGACGCCGGCATTTGCGCTCGGCGAGAAAGTGGACAACCCGCTCGCCATGTACCTTAACGACATTTATACGGTGACGGCGAACCTCGCGGGCATTCCCGGCATTAGTGTTCCCTGCGGGCTTTCCTCGAATCGACTACCGATTGGATTTCAACTGCTGGGTGGCTACTGGTCTGAGCCGACGCTTTTCAACCTGGCGCACGCGTATGAGAGCGTGAAGCCTTTCAGTGAACGCCCGCCGGTTTGTGCGTAGCGCTGGGAGCGCAAGATTTGGGACCGCGGGCGTCCCTCCCGCAATGAGCGCAAAGCGCGAAAAGTATTTCAAGTTTTCAAAATCTTCGCGCCTAGTGGCGCGTTGCCGGCGGGACGCCCGCGGTCCCAGTATTACCGTCAGTCTTTTTGTCGGGTATCCAGTCGCCCGTAACGATCTCAATCAGATTCTTCGCGGTACCAACTACCGGCGTCACATCCAACCCCACATGCACCGCCCCGGGCACGATGCCCTTTTTCCTAATGTCGTGTCCCGCAAACCCGACCGTAAAAACCGGGCCGATAACCGGAATTGCCCGGAGCAGTTTCTTCACCACCGCCCAACCCACTCTGCCTTTTACGGTCTTTGCCATAGTTGATGTGACCAATCTCTCGGGAACGCGTTTATCTTACCGTAGTCAGTAGTCAGTAGTCAGTAGTCAGCAAACAGCAGTGAGGTGGGCAGTGGGCAGTGAGCAGTGGGCAGTGAGCAGTGAGCAGTGAGCAGTGGGCAGCAGCGTAGTGAATCAGAGATGTTCGGATCTCGCCAGCTGAGTTGGGCCGCGTCGGCTAACCACTGCTGACTACTGACTACTGACTACTGACTACTGACTGCTGACTACTACTGCCCACCGCTCACTGCTCACTGCTCACTGCCCTGTGCTAGCATGCTGCCTTCAACAACCAACTCCATGCGCTCGAAACTGTTCATTAGCTTACTCGCCGTTTGCCTCCTGGCG
>JBKPNY010000105.1:0-41822 GCA_046732835.1 Gemmatimonadota bacterium
CCCGACAGGTGCCTTAACGCCGGTCGCAAGCGCTGGATTACCCCCCAACGCCCACCACACTCTCAGGAGCATCATAATGGTACAGAGCAAGAAGAAGGGCTTCACGCTGATCGAGCTTCTCATCGTTGTCGTCATCATCGGCATCCTGGCCGCGATTGCGATTCCGAAGTTCGCAAACACCAAGGAGAAGGCATACGTTGCGTCGATGAAGGCTGACCTTCGTAACCTCGCTACGTATGAAGAGAGCTACGCCGCCGACAGCTCAGGCACGTACTTCTCGGGTAACGGATCGGCTCAGGGCTTTTCGCCTTCGCAGAACGTGACCGTTACGGCGACCGCAGTTGCTGGCCCGCCCGCTACGTGGACGGCAGCAGCGACTCACTCGCTCACCTCGAAGACCTGCAGCTCTTCAGCGAACGGCCTCATCACCTGCACCTGATACCTTTCCCCAGGTGGTGGAGAAGCCCCTGCCGGTCACCGGCAGGGGTTTTTCACGTTTCAGGTGTTTTTCCTGTTGCAATTCTGTAACGCCCATTATCTTGCCTCGTCCGCTTGCAGGTCGAGGCCCCTCCCTCGGCCCGTGACCAAGAACAGGCTCGAACGTCAATAGATGTAAGTAACCTTTCCCGGCAGATATTTGTCCGGGTTAACCGTTTTCTGCTAACCCGCGGAGACTTTTTCGCTGTCATGAAAGCCCTCGGTCTTAACAGACGCATTGGCGTCAGAGTTGTGGCAGTTGCCGCGGCGGTTTCAGTCGCTCCGGCAGCCCGTGCGCAGGTAGCGGTAAACCCCGACGTTGCCGCACTGGCAAAGATGCCGGTTGTCGACAGCTCCAGCCTCAAGAAAGTCATCGGAAACCTCGCAGGACGAAGTGGCAAGCTGCTCGCGAGATTCACGCTTCCAGTAAGACCTACACAGATCCCGATCCTTTCGGGAAACCTCGCTTATACATCGAAGTACATCCCCCAGATTCAGACCGTCAGTGGCGCAAGCCGCATTGGACAGTTCTCGCTCATAACGATGCGTTCCTTCCGCGAAAAGATCGCGGGATCGGTCGGCGGTTACCGCGTTGGTTTCTGGCCTGAAGAAAGAGGAAGACTTCGTTCCGAAGCGTATGAAAATCCTGAAGGATTCATTGAAGTGACTCAGCAGAATCAGGAGACGAGAATCTCCGAGCATTTCCGTCTCAAGGATTTTCTGACGCACGACCAGCACGATGTGTGGCCCAAGTATCTGGTTCTGCGCGAGCCATTGCTCGACAAGCTCGAGCTCGTGATCTCCGATCTCGAGGATCACGGGATTCCCGCCAGAAACGTTCACGTTCTTTCAGGCTTTAGAACTCCGCAGTACAACCTCGACCTCGGCGATGAGAGTGGTCGGGCGCGCGACAGCCGCCATCAGTTCGGCGATGCGGCGGACATCTTCATCGACAGCAACAACGATGGCAGGATGGACGACCTGAATCGCGACGGCCGCATCAATTTCCGCGATACGCGCGTGATTCTCGCTGCCGTCGAGCGTGTCGAGAGCCGGTATCCCGACCTCATTGGTGGAACCGGCCTATATCACTCTACCGGTTCGCACGGTCCATTTGCCCATATCGACGTTCGAGGATCTCGCGCTCGCTGGTCGAATAACGTCCGGGTAGCGAAGCGTTCTCACTCGAAGAAGTCAAAGAGCCGAAAGGTCGCAAAGAGAGCTGATTAGCGGTCTCTGAAGCCCGCCGGGTCCTGCAGGAAACCATTTCACCCGGCGTCCCTGTCATATCTTTAATCATTCTCCTCCGGGATTTGGCTATGACCAGACTCACGCGCTGGGCTTTGTTTGCGTTTGTAGTTGTTGCGTCGATGGTGACTGTGAAGCCGGTAAAGGCCCAGGACCCTTCCAAGAGCAAGACGCCGTCGTCGGTGAAAAGCGAGCCCGTCGTTACATCTTCAGACTCGGTTACGATTGCCGACGTCCAGAAAGCAGCAGATCAGCTTGCGATCGCGGTCCAGGAAGCAGTTCGCAAAGCGACTGAAGATCCTGCACTCAAGATCGCCGTGCTGAAGGTTGCAAAGAACGCAGTTCAGGCCGCGTCGATCGCCGTGACGCAACAGGCGGAAACTCTGCAGACGGTACTCGATTCCTTAGCGAAGGAAATCGCGATGGCTGCCGATAAGCAGCAGTCCAAGGCTAAGAGTCACTAGCGCGCCGTCTCCGCGGGCGCCTATCTTCGGCGCCCATGCCAGAATCTGTTTTCGCTGACAACGTAGTCGTCATAACCGGTGCCTCCGCGGGCATCGGTCTCGAGATAGCAAAGCTTCTCGCGCGCCAGGGAGCGCACCTGGTGCTGGCCGCGCGCAATCCCGCGCTGCTCGGCGAAGCTGCTGAGACATGCCGCTCCCTTGGAGCCAAAGTCATTGCCGTTCCAACCGACGTTTCGGATCGTGAGCAGTGCCGTCAGCTGATCGACAGGACACTCGATGAATTCGGGCGAGTCGACACGCTCGTCAACAACGCAGGCATCAGCATGCATGCGCGCTTCGATGAGCTGCATGACATTGAAGCCGTGGAACGAATCACCGCGATCAACTATTTCGGCGCTGTTTACTGCACCTGGTACGCACTTCCTCATCTGAAGAAAACGCAAGGCAGGCTTGTCGCTGTATCGAGTCTCACCGGAAAAAACGGCGTGCCCACGCGAACGCTTTATTCCGGAACGAAGCACGCGATGGCGGGATTCTTCGATTCACTTCGCATCGAGCTGAAGAACGAGGGGGTTACTGTGACTGTCATCTATCCGGGTTTTGTAGCCACTGACATTGCGGAGCGCGCGCTGGGCCCCGACGGGAAACCGCTCGGAACCCGCCCCGTGAACAAGAATGCAATCATGACTGTCGAGGAATGCGCGCGATTGACTGTCGATGCGATGGCTCATCGAAAACGCGAAGTCATCATGACCGGCCGCGCACGCCTCGGGATGATAGTGAAAGCGCTGTGGCCCGAGCTGGTCGACCGCATTGCTGAGCGTGGAATAAGGAAGGGGCGTTAACGGCGATATATTCTCGTGCAACCTCAGGAGGTACGATGCAGAAAATCTCGTTGGCTCTCGCGGCGTTACTGATTGCGGGATGCACTACAGCCGAGAAGACTCCGGCACCGGATTCAACCAAGACTGCTGCTGGACCGGCGAATGACGCGGATCCTGATCGCAATGCAGGCGGTACCGGCATTCCCGCAGGATTTACCGCAAGAACAGACAAGGAAGGCGCCGACATCGCGGGCGCGAAGTACGCAGCCAGCGGTAACGACTGGGAAGTAACTACTGGCCCCGCGCACATCATCTACGATGCGAAGAATATGGGCAACGGGAATTTCACCGCTTCGACTTCCATCGAGCAGCTCGAAAGCCCGGCACATCCCGAGGCGTACGGAATTTTCATCGGCGGACAAAATCTCGATCAGCCTTCGCAGAAGTATACGTACTTCATCGTGCGCGGAACTGGCGAGCTCGCAGTAAAGGCCCGCGATGGTGCAGCTGCACGTGACGTGGTGAAGTGGACTGCGTCTCCTGACGTTCCTAAAGCAGATGCTTCAGGAAAAGCGAAATACGATCTTTCCGCTCAGGTGACGAACGACGCCGTCAAGTTCAGCGTGAACGGGAAACAAGTTGCATCCGTGAGCAAAGCAGGTTTGCCGACTGATGGGATTGTTGGACTTCGCATCAATCACAACCTTCATGTGAAGGTTGCGCCAGTGACAATCAAAACGCCCTGATGCGAAAGATTCTGCCAGCCGCAGTGCTGGCAATTCTTCTTTACATCGGATTCAGGCCGGTTGGACCATTGCCTCCAACCGGCCCTTTGCTGGATCCTGCAAATGGAGTGTGGGCTTCTGCCGCCGCAACGAATTTCCCGCGGCGGCAGCTTGCAGCAATACCGGGACTTCACGACAGCGTTCTTGTCCTCTTCGACGATCGTGGAGTTCCGCATATCTTCGGCTCTACTGAAGACGATGTATGGCGCGTCCTCGGGTATGTTGTCGCACGCGATCGGCTTTTTCAGATGGAAGCTCAGACGCGTGCCGCGTCCGGCCGGCTGACGGAATGGGCAGGGGAGCGCGCGCTCGAGACTGATCGTGAAAGTCGTGCGCTTGGTCTTGCATGGGGCGCAGAAAAAAAAGCTGCGGCGTACGACAAGAGCTCTCCAGCGTGGCTCGCCCTGCAGGCATACGCGGATGGAGTGAATGCGTGGATCTCCAACATGCGCCCCCGGGATCTTCCTCTCGAATATCGCCTTCTCAAGGCAAAGCCAATTAAATGGGAGCCCATACATTCGTTCTACTTTCTCTCACGAATGTCGCTCACACTCGGCCTCAATGATGCGACCACACGACGACTGAGAGCGCAGGCACTTGTTGGAAAAGAGGCAGCCGATGCGCTCTTTCCGTTGAACAGCCCGATACAGGAACCGATACAGCCGAATGGTCAGGCATCGCCGCGTTTTGATTTTGCGGCGATCCCTGCGCCAGGCGCTCCCGACTTGAGTGCGACAGTCGCACTCGCAGCCCGGAGTGACATGCTCGCTGCACTCAAGCCGCTCACGGGCGGCGAGCCATCTGACGCTGTTGGAAGCAACAACTGGGCAGTGTCGCCTTCCCGCTCGTCGACGGGAAATGCGCTTCTCGCCGGCGATCCACATCTCGACCTCACGCTTCCATCCGTCTGGTATGAGATGCACGTGATAGTACCAGGAAAGCTCGATGCAGCCGGCGTCGGATTTCCCGGGATGCCTGGCGTTGTGATTGGATTCAACCGAAACGTTGCGTGGACGTTCACCAACACTGGCTCTGACGTGAACGACTTTTACGAGGAGAAAGTCGATGACGTCGATCATCCATCGCGTTACATGCTGGATGGTTCGTGGCGGAGCCTGGAAAAACGAATCGAGAATTATCGGTCGCCGAGCGGTTCTGTGATTGCTACTGACACTCTGTACTTCACGCATCGCGGTCCGATGCGGCGAATCCTCGGCAAGTGGCTCTCGATGCGGTGGACCGCGTACGAGCCTTCGCATGAGCCAGACAACTTCATGTCGCTCTCGCACACTCGGAGCGTGAATGAGTGGCTGTATGCGATGCGTGATTATGTCGCGCCAACTCAGAACGGTCTGGTGGCTGATCAAACTGGAAATATCGCAATCCGATCGTCGGGGGCTTATCCAATCCGTCCCGGTGACGGCCGCGGTGACGTAATTCGCGACGGATCGAAATCAGCTAACGACTGGAAAGGATTTCTCTCCGTCGAGCAGTATCCGTTCAGCCTGAACCCCCAGCAGGGCTACCTCGCGTCCGCCAATCAGCAGCCCGTAGATCCGAGACAGAATCCCGCATACATGGGCTCATCCTGGTATTCACCGTGGCGAGCGATGAGAATCAATGCGCTGCTGCGATCCGACGCGTCGGTTACACCGGACAAGATGCGGCTTTTTCAGACGGATCCGGGAAGTGCGCGGGCAGACGCGTTCGTGCCTTTGTTTCTGAGTGCCGCAGCGCACGAAGACTCGATTGGGAAGGGAAGCGCGAAGCTGAAAGAAGCGGCGAAGCTGCTGTCTGAGTGGGATCGTCGCTATCTGCGCGACAACAGAAGGGCAGTGATTTTTGAGGCGGCGATGCGAGATCTCGCACGCAGAACGTGGGATGAGCTCCAGGATTCTTCGCACGCAAGCTCGCGTGACGCGGTGTCGTTAGTTCCGGAGTCGCAGATACTTCTCGAGCTGGCGAAGGCTCCGGGAAGTCCGTGGTGGGACGATCGTCGCACGCCGGCAATCGAAGACCGCGATGCAATTCTCGCAACAAGTCTCGCCGCTGGTTATGACACGGTGACGATGCGGAACGGCACATCTTCAGATGACCGATGGCTGTGGTCGAATAGAAGAAAAGCGAACATCCGTCATCTGCTCAGAATCCCCGCACTTGGCGCCCTTGGCGTTTCGCTGCAGGGGGGTCCGGGTACGCTGAATCCGTCGAGCGGAGATGGAACTCAGGGTGCGAGCTGGCGAATGGTCGTAGAGCTGGGTGCTGAGATCCGGGCGTGGTCGATCTATCCAGGCGGACAGTCAGGAAATCCAGCAAGTGCCCGATACGCGGATCGCCTGTCGCAATGGGCTTTGGGACAGCTCGATCCGGTGTTGTTCCCGAAAACTCCTGAAGAGCTCGATCGCCATAGAATTATTTCGACTCTCGTGGTGAGGCCGCACTGATGCTGTCGAGAGTCATCAAAGGAATCCTGCTCGCCGAAGCGTTTGCAGTCGCGACATTCGCACTCGGGTGGTGGACAGTTCCTCTCATCGCTGCCGTTTATTCACTCATCTCGAACAATCCCAGGCGCGCGCGCACGGCCGCGATTTGTGCCCTCGCTGGATGGGCGACATTGCTTGCACTCGACACTGTGAAAGGTCCAGTTGCATCGATGGCGTCGAGACTTGGCGGCGTGATGGGCGTGCCGTCGATTCTGCTCGTAATTCTTACGCTGGTTTTTCCTGCGGCGCTCGCGTGGTCCGCAGCTGCGCTTATGCGCTCCCTTCGCGGCTCCGCTCAGCGAGCATCTTCGTAGTGAATCGCTGACCTTCGGAGATTCGCTCCACCTCGATCGCAATCGCTTCGACCGACGCAGAAAGCTGCTGCAGCTGTTGCCTCATCTCATTCGGCATTTGCGCAGGTGGCGGAGCGCCGCGCTCGATTCGTTTCGCAATGGCGCGCATCAGCGGAAGCCCCACGATAACGGCGCCGATGACTACGAAAAACGCAATCGAGATGTCTTTCGCTTCCGGGGGAATTCTCGGCTCGTTGAAAGGTGGCTGGACGCTGATGACCGGTACGCCTTGTGGACCGACGATGACTCGGCCTCCAGACCCGTTCGCCTGATCCGCGGCTGCCTTCGCAGCCTTCTCAGCAGCCGCTTGCGCCTCCCGGACGGTCTGCTGAATGTCACGCCGGAGCTGGTCCCGCGAGACAGGCGCGCCCTCCTGCTGCATAATATTCAGCATGACTGCTTCTCCCCCAATTAGTAATCGGCCTCCGCACTGGCAATCTATAATGTTCGGCGCCATCGCGGGCATCGCGACGTGGCTGCTGCTCGTCCTGATCGGCATTCCCGAAATCTTTGGACTCGCCAACGATGTCGGTCTCATCCCCGCGATGGTGCTCGGCGCAATCTTCGGGCTGACGCGACTGCGTTTTGTTTTTCCGGTGATCGGCCTGCTGCTGGTTGTTCTGGTCCTGGTTGTGTCTTACACGACTCTGATTGTAGAGCCGGCAAAGAGTCTCATTCGCAGCGATCCAGTTCCTCGCTCTGCAGATGCGGTCGTCGCGCTCTCGGCGGGCGTGACAGCGGACGGATATCTCACGCAGCAGGGCGCGGACAGAACGCTCAAGGCGGTAGAGCTTGTTGAGAATGGTGTAGCGCCAACATTGCTCTTCACGCGCGAGGAGAAGCGAGGGAAAGACTTGCGGCTCACGTCAGCTGATGATCAGCGCCGGATAGCGAATCTCGCTCATCTGCAATCAATGCTTCAGACTCGCCGCGTAACGAGCACTCACGATGAGGCCCTCGCCGTCGCAAGCATAGCGAAGTATCGCAACTGGCGGCACATCGTTCTTGTTACGTCGCCACTTCATTCGCGACGGGCGTGCAGGACGTTCGAAAAGGTTGGCTTGATGGTCAGCTGCGTTCCAAGTGATTCACGCGATGTTCCAGTGAAGCGGCTGGTTCATCCTCAGGATCGCGTTGGAGTATTTGGGTTGTGGCTTTACGAGACGGTCGGAAGCTTGCGCTATCGACTGGCAGGGTGGATCTGACAGTAATCGAAACATCGTCGGACTGACCTCGTAGTATCAGCTATCGCAGTCAGTCAGAATTCAGCATTCAGCATTCGGACTCCCTATGTCTTCTCTTACAACTCTGGCGCAGTCTGCCGGTGTAGCCGTTGCTGCGGGGATCAATCTCCCCGCGACGGTCGCCGTGCTCGGTGTCGCCGATCGAGCTGGATGGATCGATCCGCTGCCCGGCGCCCTCGGCGCAGTGAGCAGCATCTGGGTTATCGCTCTTGCGTCGGTGCTGTACCTGATGGAGTTCGTAGTGACTCTCGTTCCCGGCGTCGCAAGTGTATGGGAGACTGTTCAGAGTGTTGTGCGTCCACCCGCGGCGGCTCTTCTCGCGGTCGCGACCACGTATCACCTGAGTCCCCCTGTTGTGGTGGCAGCGGGACTTATCGGTGGCGGACTGGCACTCACTACGCACGGCACGAAACTCGGCCTTCGCTATGCAGTCGATACGTCACCCGAGCCGGTAACGAACGGACTCGCAAACATGGCTGAGTTCGCGACGATCACGTCGATCGCTGTCTTCATCTGGAGCCATCCTTTCATCACTCTCTCGATTGCGATTCTCGTCATCATCCTCCTGATCCTGGTTGTGCGACGAATCATCAAGACTCTCCGGTACATCCTGAGCGGAAACTGGCGAAAAGGAGTTCCCGCATAGTGCATAGCTTCCCGATGCGAGGCAGATTTATCGCCGGCTGAGGGCGGGGCGCCCTCGTGATTCTCACCGGGGGCGATATTGAGCGACGAGCGGAAGATCTGGCACGTGATCGCGGCCTCATCGGCCGGCACGATGATCGAGTGGTACGACTTCTACATCTTCGGCAGTCTCGCAGCAATTATCGCGACGCAGTTCTATCCGGAAGGAAATGCGACCGTCAATTTCCTGAAGACTCTCGCGACATTCGCAGTTGGATTTGCTGTACGTCCGTTCGGCGCCCTGGTGTTTGGACGCATCGGTGATCTTGTCGGAAGAAAATTCGCGTTTCTCGTCACGCTGCTCATCATGGGCGGATCCACTGCGGCGATTGGATTTCTTCCCAGCTATCACTCGATTGGAATTGCCGCCCCGATAATTCTTGTTCTCCTGCGTCTTCTGCAGGGACTGGCACTCGGCGGGGAGTACGGAGGCGCGGCAGTCTATGTCGCGGAACACGCTCCTGATGGCAAACGTGGTTATTACACGAGCTTTATTCAGACGACAGCGACGCTCGGTCTCTTCATATCGCTGATCGTCATCCTCGCAGTGCGCGCTGCTGTCGGCGAAGAAGCATTCAAGCAGTGGGGATGGAGAATTCCGTTTCTACTCTCGATCGTGCTCGTTGCGATGTCGTACTATGTGCGTGTTCGCCTGAAGGAATCGCCTCTCTTCACGCGCTTGAAGGAAACCGGCAACACCTCGACTGCTCCCATCAAGGACAGTTTCGGAACATGGAGTAAATGGAAAGTTTTCTTCCTTGTTCTATTTGGCGCGACGGCGGGACAGGCAGTCGTGTGGTACACGGGACAGTTCTACGCGCTGTTCTTCCTGCAGACAGTTCTCAAAGTTCCGCTTGGAACGGCGTACAAGATTGTCGCTGTTGCGCTTCTCCTCGGCGCTCCGCTGTTCATTTTCTGGGGAGCAGTGTCCGACAGAATCGGACGCAAGAAGATCATGATGGCAGGAAACCTTCTCGCTGCCCTCTCCTATTATCCAATCTATCAGGCGATGAAAGCGTACTCGTCGCCTGTAAACGCGGTGATGCTTACGATTCTGGTACTGATCCAGGTTGATTTTGTCACGATGGTGTACGGGCCTATCGCTGCGTTCCTGGTCGAATCATTCCCGGCACGCATTCGCTATACGTCGCTCTCGCTCCCGTACCATTTCGGCAACGGCTGGTTTGGCGGGTTTCTTCCGCTGATCTCCACGGCAGTGGTCGCACGAACCGGTAACATCTATGCCGGCCTCATCTATCCAATAACCGTAGCGCTCATCACGTTCGTCGTTGGATCGCTCTTCCTGAAGGAGAGCCACACACACCGGATTTGGGACGAGGTCGGCGGACATGCCTGACGCAGCACCGCTGTTTCTTTTGTTATTGTCGATAACATCTCCCATCAAAGCTGATTCACTGAGCGATCAGATCACGGCGCGGATTGCCGCGACCCCCGGCGCAATTGTCGCGGTTTCCTATCGCGACCTGCAAACCGGGGAAAAGCTGGACTTGTCTGCCGATACTGTGTTTCACGCGGCAAGCACAATGAAGGTTCCGGTGATGATCGAAGTCCTTCGACGCGCGCAGGCCGGGGCGTTCAGTCTCGATCAGGAGATTCTGCTGGTGAATCAGTTTGCCTCGCTTGCCGATGGATCTCCGTTTTCATTGAACATGGCTGATGACGGAGACAGCGTTCTTTACGCGAAAATCGGCGAGCGTGTAAAAATCCGTGAGCTGCTGCAGCGGATGATTGTGCGTTCGAGCAATCTTGCCACGAATCAGCTCATCGAGCTTGTCGGCGCCGCTAACGTGACCGCTACAGCGCGCTCGTTAGGCGCCACAGGAATCTCGGTGCTGCGTGGAGTGGAAGATCAAAAAGCATTCGACAAGGGAATGATCAACACCACAACGTCGGCTGATCTGGCGACACTACTCGAGGGCATCGAGAAGGGAACGGTCCTGTCGTCAGCAAATTCTTCTGAAATGCGCGAGATACTTCTCGCACAGGAGTTCAATGAAAAAATTCCGGCAGGGCTGCCACCAGGTACGAAGGTCGCGCACAAGACGGGCGAGATCACCGCAGTGTCGCATGACGCAGCCGTTGTGTATCCGCCGTCGAGAAAGCCGTACATACTCGTCGTGCTGACAAAGGGAATAAGAGATGGCTCCGCTTCGAGCACGCTGATCGCCGACATCTCGCGACTGGTCTGGATGCATGCGACAGGGACTGCACAATGAAGGTCGCCTTCCTTGGACTCGGCGCCATCGGCGCGCCCATGGCGGCGCATCTCACCGATGAGCGTTTCGATCTCACCGTGTGGAATCGCACCGGAGAAAAGGCTCGCGCATTTGCAGAAGAACACGGCGTCTACGCCGAAGAGAAAATCGCGGACGCAGTCAGAGAAGCTGATGTCATCATCACATGTCTTCCATCATCGCGCGAAGTTCACTCCATTCTGGACAGCATCATCTCGGGAATTCAGCGCGGTGCTCTGATGATCGACTGCACGTCGGGTGACCCTGCGACGTCACGCAAGATCGCGTCGAAGCTTGCCGAGAAAGGCGTTGGCTTCGTCGATGCACCCGTGAGTGGAGGTGTCAAGGGCGCGGTGGCGGGTACACTCACAGTCATGTGCGGCGGGGACGAGAAGGACGTCGAGCGAGCGCGTCCAGTGCTTCAAGCGTTCGGCAAAAAAATCATTCGCTGCGGAGATGTTGGAGCAGGGGATGCCGTCAAGGCAATGAACCAGGCCCTGCTTGCGATTCATATCTGGTCGGCCGGCGAAGCACTTGCTGCTCTCGCAAAGCTTGGGGTAAGTGCCGAAGTGGCTCTGGATGTGATCAACGGATCCAGCGGCCGGTCGAACAGCTCGGAGAATCTCTTTCCCGAGCGCGTAATAGGTCGCAAGTATCCGCGCACTTTCAAGATCGCTCTTCTCGACAAGGACGTAGGCATAGCGTCGGAGATTGTCGACGAAACTCAGACGCCGGCGCCATTCATCGATCTCGCAGCGAAGCTCTTCGCGGAGGCTCACAGACGCCTCGGTGAAGAGGCTGATCACGTCGAAGCTGTTCGCGTAATCGAAGAGAAGGCTGGAGTGCGCATATCGTAATCGACATATTTCCTCTTTAATGCCAGCCCGTACAACAGAACCGAAGACAATCCTCAACGCTCGCGCCGTCGAGCGCACGCTGAGGAGAATGGCCGATGAGATCATCGAGCTCAACGACGGAACCGACAACCTCGTAATCGTAGGAATTCAGCGCCGCGGCGTTCAGCTGGCGCGCACGATCTGCCGGTTCATCGAGGAAAGTGAGAGCGCCAGAATCCTTCTTGGCTCGCTCGACATCACACTCTATCGCGACGACCTGCAGACTATCGGTCCGCGGCCAGTCGTGGGCGCGACGGATATCCCCTGGGGAATCGATGGTCGCAATGTCGTGATCGTAGATGACGTGCTCTATACAGGCCGTACCGTGAGAGCCGCGCTCGACGAGCTCGCCGATTTCGGGAGACCAGCGCGAATTGCGCTGGCAGTTCTCATCGACCGAGGTGGCAGGGAGCTTCCCATTCAGCCTGATGTTGTCGGGAAGAAAGTCCATGTTGAGCCAGGCGGACGAGTAGACGTGTTAGTCGAAGATCTCGACGGCAAGGACGCAGTGGTGGTCACCGCGGCAGATCGAGACGACGAGCGGTGACGAGCGAGCTCGGCAAGGATCTGCTTGGGCTCGAAAATCTTTCGAGCGAGCAGATCCGTCTGATTCTGGATACTGCCGAGCCATTCAAGGAAATCAGCGAAAGGTCGATCAAGAAAGTTCCGGCGCTCAGGGGATCGACCATTGTGAATCTCTTCTTCGAGAATTCCACTCGAACGCGAATCTCATTCGAATTCGCGGAAAAGAGATTGTCCGCCGACACCGTAAACGTTTCCGCGTCGGGATCGAGCGTTCAGAAAGGCGAGACGCTCGTCGACACTGCGCGCAATCTCGAGGCGATGCGAATCGATATGGTGGTGATTCGTCACGCCGCGTCAGGCGCAGCGCAATTCCTTGCGGAGCGCATTGAGTCCAACGTGATCAATGCGGGTGACGGAACACACGAACATCCCACACAGGGATTGCTCGATCTTCTCACATTGCGCGATCGCCTCGGGGATTTGACGGGAAAGCGCATCTGCATCTGCGGCGACGTACTTCACTCGCGCGTTGCACGCTCGAACATCTGGGGACTGAAACACCTTGGAGCTGAAGTGGCTGTATGCGGACCGAGATCGCTTCTTCCGAATGCAATCGAAGACTTTGGCGTCACTGTGTTCGAGAGGATTGAAGAAGCCATCGACTGGGCCGATGCACTGAACGTGCTTCGGCTTCAGCTCGAGAGAATGACAGCCGGCTACATCCCATCTAGTCGCGAATACAATCGCGTGTTCGGTGTCTCGCGTGAGCGGCTCGAAAAGGCTCCGCGAGATATTCTCATCCTTCATCCTGGTCCAATGAATCGCGGAGTCGAGATAGACTCGGACGTTGCCGATGGACCTCACAGCGTAATTCTTCATCAGGTCACCAACGGAGTCGCAATCAGGATGGCAGTTCTTTATCTGCTCGCTGGAGGCAGGCCTGAGCTTGCTGAAGCTGCGAAGGGCAGCCGTTCATGAGCGCGCGACCAATCATACTTCGCGGCGGACGCGTACTCGATCCATCGAGAAACGTCGATGAGAAGACGGACATTCTCATCGTCGACGGAAAGATCGAGTCCAGTGGAAAGATCGGATCAAAGGACGATGCGGAAACAATCGACTGCTCTGGTCTTATCGTGTCCCCCGGATTCATCGACGTCCATTGTCATCTGCGTGAGCCTGGTCGTGAAGATGTAGAAACCATCGCGACGGGCGCGCGCGCTGCAGCCGCGGGCGGATTCACTGCAGTCTGTGCCATGCCCAATACCGATCCCGTCACTGACAATCAGGCCGCAGTGGGGTTCATCATCCGGCAGGCGCAGCGTGCGAATGCTTCGCGAGTGCACGTGATCGGTGCGATATCGGTTGGGCAGAAAGGTGAAACACTCGCTGAAATGGGAGAGATGGTCGCCGCGGGTGCAGTCGCTGTGAGCGATGACGGAAGACCGGTGGTGAGCGCCCAGCTCATGCGCACTGCCCTGGAATACGCGCGAAGCTTTGCCATTCCAGTCATCGATCATTGTGAAGAGCCGACGCTCGCACACGGCGGAGCGATGAACGAAGGTATCGTCAGTGCGCGACTCGGACTCAAGGGGATTCCATCCGAGGCCGAAGAGATCATGGCGATTCGCGACATTCTTCTCGCGCGTCGAACAGGCGGACATGTGCATCTGGCGCACATGAGCACCTCGGGTTCAGTAGAGCTGATTCGCTGGGGAAAAGAGCGGGGAATCAACGTCACCGCTGAGGTGTGCCCGCATCACATCTCTCTCACTGAAGATTGCGTCGTCGGTTACGATACCAACGCGAAGATGAATCCTCCGCTTAGAACCGCAAAGGATGTCGAAGCGTTGCGTGACGCGGTGAAAGACGGAACGATCGACGTAATCGCGACCGATCACGCACCACATCATTATGATGAAAAGGAGCGGGAATTCGCAGACGCTCCCAACGGAATCGTCGGGCTCGAGACTGCGTTGGCCGTTTCAGTAACGAATCTCGTTGAAACAAAACATATTGACTTCCGCACGCTTGTTGACAAAATGTCGTGCGCGCCGGCGAGAATTTTCGGACTTCCCGGTGGCTCGCTGGCGAAAGGCTCGATTGCTGATGTGACGATCTTCGACCCGGCGCGCGAATGGGATGTCGATCCGACGGAGTTTCGAACCAAGGGAAGAAATACGCCTTACGCGGGTATGAGGCTCAAGGGGCGTGCGGTGTGCACTGTTGTTGGAGGCATGATCGTACACCGGCTGTAATCTCGAATTGCGCGGCACTGCCGTGCTTCATTGGAGTGTGAGTGAAATGAGCAAGGCGAAAACGAATGCCCTCGATGCGCTCCGGGCGCTCATTGCCGAGAGACAGCAATACGAGCAGTGGATGTCGACTCTCGACGCAAAGCGTGAGGGCACACCGGAGCACGTGTTCGAGCGGGTGCAGGCGGACTATCGCGCACGTCTCGATCGCGTGGTGACCGACATCAGAAGCCACGCTGAAGAGCTGCAGCTTTCCATTTCCACACTGTCCTCGCGACTCGTCGAAGTTGCGCGCGACGAAGACACGCGGCGCGAAGGACTTCAGGAAGCAGAGCTTCGCGCTGCCGTCGGCGAGTACGAGCCTGAGCAATGGCAGCAAATCAAAACCGAGGCGGAATCAGCTCTCGAGAAGATCGCTGCGGACCGGGCGTCTCTCGACAGTCAGCTTGGTGAGCTCAGATCGATTCAGAAGCTGAGTGAGATGGGACCCGGTATATCGACAGAACCCGCGCCTGCACCGCAGCTCGTCGATATTGCAGTGCCCTCACCTGAGCCTTCGAGAGAACCAGAGACGCGGGCTCCCGAGATACGTGTCGAGCCTGCGGCCGAAGAACCCTCACCTGCTCCATCTGCAGGACATCGTGCCGGAACTGCCGCTGCTTCGCGTCCCGCGCCCGAGGCAATGGCGGCAGCGCCCACTCCCAGGCCGGAGCCAATCGCGGAGTCCTCGGGTGATGTATCTCTCGAGCCGGTTTCATCTGCTGCATCTGCTGCATCGGCAGCCGAAGGCGCGGCAGCGAGGCCGAGGTCGATGAAGAGCCCGACAGGCGGAGTGTCAGCTGTTCGCGCAAGGTCTGAAGCAGCGCGTCCTGACGCCGCAAAGACTCTCAAGTGCCCCGAATGTGGAACGGCGAATTATCCGACCGAGTGGTATTGCGAACGATGTGGCGGTGAGCTTGCAACGATGTAAAAAAAACGGGCGCCTTTCGAGGCGCCCGTTTCGGTTTTCAGTGATTGATTACTTCGAGGTTTGCTTTGCCATTCTGCTTTTGTGACGAGCAGCGGCATTCTTATGGATGAGGCCTTTGCGGGCAGCGCGATCGAGGAGCTTAACGGCCGCAACCGTGTCCTCAGCGCCCGTGGCGGCGTGCGCCTTCTTGAGCGCGGTGCGAAGCGCGGAGCGCTGTGCGCGGTTGCGCGCCATGGCGGCTCTGGACTTACGCATGTTCTTTTTCGCGGACGCGATATTGGGCACTATCTGATCTCCAAATACTTTGAAATGGCCAGGCGTATCCTGTTATTCCCGGCCAACTTAGCCTGTAAAGTTAATTGGTGCCTGCCACGATAGTCAACGGATCTGAAGACTGAAGCTGAATGCTGACGTAGTGAGGAAGGTGGAAGGAGCAAAGTCCTCGTTTCAGTTCCTCACACCGTCAGCATTCAGCATTCAGTATTCCAGTTTATCTTACCCCGAAATGCAGAGAGATCCCGCTTGAGCCAGGTTCAGAGTTTCATTCTCATCGCCCCCGTTCTCCTCTTTTCCATGGTGGCGCATGAGTACGCCCACGGCTATGCGGCGATGAAAAACGGCGACATGACTGCGTATCAGCTTGGGCGACTGACATGGAACCCGGCAAAGCATATCGATCCGTTCATGACGATCATTCTGCCGCTTCTCCTGTTCATCGCGCACGCCCCGATTTTTGGAGGAGCCAAGCCGGTTCCGGTGAATCCCCGGAATTATCGCAACTTCAAGAGGGGCGACATCATCGTCTCGCTCGCCGGGGTCGCAACGAACCTGGTTATCGCGATTCTTTGCGTGCCGATGATGATTCTCGTGTATGCGATTGGATCACGCAGCGACGCGCTTGCAGCACCTGCATCGGTCTTCCAGCTGATGCTGCTCTTTGGCATTCAGCTGAACGTAGCACTCGCTGCGTTCAATCTGATTCCGCTTCCGCCGCTCGACGGATCTCATGTGTTGAAGTACCTGCTGCCCCCGGCATGGAGCCTGAGCTATCAGCGACTCGGCAGATACGGACTTATCCTTCTCTTTCTTCTTATTTCATTTGGACGGCCGCTTCTCATGTTGTGGTTCAGCCCTGCATTCGCTTTAATAAGCGCATTGCAGCGTCTGGTCACTCCATACATCATCCTGAGTCAATGGACGACCTGAATACGATTGCCGGCCGCGAAGGCGAAGTATTTGTCGTCGAGCTCAGTCAGTTCTCAGGGCCGCTCGACCTTTTGCTGACCCTGATTCGCGACGAGCAGATCGACATTCAGGACATTCCCGTCGCTCGTATCGCTGAGCAGTTTCTCAAGCGAATCTCCACGCTTGGCCTCGATGAGGCGGCGGATTATCTCGAGATGGCAGCGAGGCTAGTTCGCATCAAAGCGCAGATGCTCCTGCCTCGCCGTGAAGGTGACGAAGCATGGGAAGATCCAAGAGCAGAGCTTGTACGGCGACTTCTGGAGTATCAGCAGGTAAGGGAAGTCGTGGATATTCTCGAGAGGCGAAGCGACGACAGGCGCAATCGATTCGCGCGCGCATTTCTTCCGCAGAATCTCTCTTCACCTGCACCGCAGGCAGCAGCACTTTCGCTTTCGCTTCCTGAATTGTTCGCAGCTGTCGATCGAGTATTGCGAGCTGCAAGGAAGCCGACGATTCACGACGTTGTTCCGCGCGCTCTCGATGTGGATGGAGCGATCGCAACAGTGCGCGCCGTATTACAGCTGCGCGAGAACGCGAGATGGGCAGATGTCATTGAGCCCGATGCCGAGCCGTGGCAGGTTCTTTCCACACTTCTTGCATTGCTCGAGCTGGCAAAACGCGGAGAGCTCCGCGTTCAACAGTCGAGACCATTTGCTTCAGTTGAGATAAAGAGTGAAACCGCTAGCGAAGCTGCTTGAAGCAGCGCTCTTCTCGAGCGCTCACCCGGTCGCCCTGTCGGATCTCAAGGCGATGGTCAACGATCCTGAGGTCAAGCCGGACGATGTCACTGAAGCGCTGAACGAGCTGCGTCATCACTACGATGACGATGAGCACGGAGTCGAGCTCATCGAGGTTGCAGGCGGCTGGCAGATTCTTACGCGGCCTGAATACACGGAGACAATCGAGCGCGCGCAGCTCGCGGCCAGGCCGCAGCGACTTTCCGCTGCTGCACTCGAGACACTCGCTATCATCGCATATCGACAGCCAATCGGGCGTGCAGAGATCGAGGAGATTCGCGGTGTGGGATGTGGCCCGATTCTGAAATCACTTCACGAGCGCGAGCTGATTGAAGTCGTCGGCCGCGGTGAAGGGATGGGGCGACCATTGCTTTATGGAACAACTCCGTCGTTCCTCGAGCAGTTTGCGCTGAGACATTTAGGCGAGCTTCCTCGCGCGGACGAGCTTGCAGTAGCGTTGCGCGATCCGAACGCTTCTCCCGCCCAGACAAACGGCCAGACCGAACAGATTCGCGAGCTCGCGGACGTAGCCACGCGATGAGCGAAGTGATGCGCATTCAACGCGCGCTCGCACGAGCGGGCGTTGCATCGCGCCGCCGCGCGGAAGAGCTCGTTGCTTCGGGACGCGTTCAGATCAACGGCGTAGTGGCAACCACAGGCCAGAGTGTTGATACCGAGACGGACGAAATCACCGTCGACGGAAAAACAATTACGCAGCCAGTGGGGTATCACTGGCTCGTGCTCAACAAACCTCCAGGCGTGCTCACTTCAAAGACGGATCCGCGCGGGCGCAAGACTGTTTTCGATTTCGTGAAGGATCGACCCGGTCTCACTTACGTCGGGCGTCTCGACTATATGACGGAAGGTGTGCTCATTCTCACGACTGACGGTGATGCAGCTCACAGGCTGACTCATCCCAGTCGCGAAGTGGAACGCACCTACGTTGCGACGGTTCGGGGCGATGGAGCCGCTGCAGTGCGCGCAGGCCGGCAGGGTCTTGAGCTCGAGGATGGATGGATGCAGCCGCTCGAGATCAAGGCGACAAACCTGTCGCGTGGTCTGTGGGAGCTGGAGATGACTATTGCAGAAGGCAGGAACAGGGAGATCAGACGTTTTTGCGACGCTCTTTCCCTCACCGTGGAGCGACTTGTGCGTACACGCTTCGGACCAGTGACGCTTGGCTCGCTGCCCTCGGGCGAATCGCGGGCGCTTACCGGGCGCGAGCGTGACATCATCCTTGCCATCACGCAGTAGGAGTTGATCCAGAGCGGTTCCACAGGAAACAGGAGATAACGCACGTGGCAACTCAGGTTCAGGCTGCCGCCGACACCGGAATGATTCACGAGGTCGTCGATCAGGTGAGCCGGCGCATCGTCGGCCAGAACTACATGATCGAACGGCTTGTCATCAGCATTCTTACCGGAGGACACGTCCTGCTCGAGGGCGTCCCGGGTCTCGCAAAGACGCTGGCGGTGCGAACGCTGGCCGAGACGATCAATACAACGTTTCAGCGAATCCAGTTCACGCCTGACCTGCTTCCCGCCGACATCCTCGGCACACAGGTCTACGATCAGTCGAATGGACAGTTCAGCGTAAAGAAAGGTCCGATCTTCGCGAACATCATTCTCGCGGACGAAATCAACCGCGCACCTGCGAAAGTTCAGGCTGCGCTGCTCGAGGCGATGCAGGAAAAGCAGGTTACCATCGGCGGTCAGACATTCCGACTTGATGAGCCGTTTCTGGTGCTTGCAACGCAGAATCCGATCGAGCAGGAAGGAACGTATCCTCTTCCTGAAGCGCAGGTCGACCGGTTCATGCTCAAGCTTCATGTCGGTTATCCAAGTCGCGACGAAGAGAAAGAAATACTTCGACGCATGGCTGGCGGACATGCGATTGCAGTGCGTCACGTTGCAAACCCGCAGACGATCATGGCTGCGCGCGAAAGAATCGCTGATCTCTACATGGACGAGCGCATCGTCGACTACATCGTATCGATCGTCCATGCGACACGCTTTCCCGCAGAAGCAGGTCTTCAGGATCTCACGCCTCTGATCGAATTCGGAGCGAGCCCTCGCGCGACGCTGTCACTTGCGATGGCGTCGAGAGCGCACGCATTCCTTCGCGAGCGCGCATTTGTCACGCCTGACGATGTTAAAGCAATCGCTCCCGACGTTCTGCGTCACCGCGTGCTCACGACATATGAGGCCGAAGCTGAAGAAGTGTCGAGCGACGCAATTGTGTCGCGCATCCTGGCGGCTGTACCAGCGCCATGATCGGTCGGCACACGCCGATCGGCCGACGGCGCGGCGGCGTCAATCCGGTTTCCAGGCGTGTCGATGAAGAGCGTGAGCGGAAATGGTCGATCTTCGGCCGGTCGCGCCGTGAGAAGAAACGGCCCGCTCCCCAGATTCGCGCCGCGGGCGGTGAAGCTGTTCGCAAAGGTGTCCCGCCGGAGATTCTCAAGCAGGTAAAGCTCATCGAGCTCAGAACTCGCGGTCTCGTCAACTCGCTTTTCACCGGCGAATACCGAAGCGTGTTCAAAGGCCAGGGCATGGAGTTCTCCGAGGTGCGCGAGTATCAGCCCGGTGACGAAGTCCGCACAATCGACTGGAATGTCACTGCGCGCATGCGTCGTCCGTTCGTGAAGCGCTACATCGAAGAGCGCGAGCTCACGGTGATGCTCGCAGTGGATCTTTCCGGCTCAGAAAGATTTGGAACTGTGAGACGATTCAAGAGCGAGCTCGCGAGCGAGCTGGCTGCAGTTCTCGCCATGTCAGCGGTGC
Source organism: Gemmatimonadota bacterium (assembly GCA_046732835.1). GTDB lineage: Bacteria > Gemmatimonadota > Gemmatimonadetes > Gemmatimonadales > Gemmatimonadaceae > UBA4720. The sequence continues at coordinate 20,229 of JBKPNY010000105.1, forward strand.
GGAACAATGATCGTGTCGGAATTGTGCTGTTCACCGATCGCATCGAGTACATCCTTCCTCCGCGAAAAGGACGCAAGCATGTTCTGAGAATTCTTCGCGACATTCTGACATTCCAGCCGGTTGGGAAGGGAACCGACATCGCGGGTGTAGCGAGTTATCTCGCGAGAACGCTTTCTCAGAAGACAATCATCTTTCTCATTTCTGATTTCGATGCACCTAATGTCGAGAAGCCTCTCAAGATTCTCGCGCAGCGACATGATGTTGTCGCCGTCACTGTCGAGGATCCAAGCGAGCGCGAGCTGCCGGACGTTGGACTTGCGCGCTTTGTAGATCCGGAAACGGGCCAGGCATTCGAGATCGATACCAGCTCGCCGCGTGTTCGCGCGGGATACGCGCAGCAGGTCGGAGACGAGAGAGAGGCCCGAAAGCACCTGCTGAGAAAGCTTGCAATCGATGAGGTGCCGGTGAGAACCGACGGCAACTACATCGAGCCGCTGCTGCGCTTTTTCCGCTCACGTGAAACTGTGGCGGGAAGACGATGATTGGTCTCGCAGGAATCGCTCTGATGTTACAGGCTGCCTCAGCCCAGATCCCTGTACAGCTCGGCGTATCCGTTACAGCCGACAGCGTCACCGTTGGCGAGCGATTCATTGCGATTCTTCGCGTGCGTGCACCCAAAGGGGCGACGATCGACTTTCCAACCAGCGTCGACTCCGCAGCCGATAGCTCGATCACCGGAATGGAGCTGATTGGAAAGCCGGCGATTCAAACTTTGCCCGACACCGGGGCCGTGGTGATGAGCGCGGCGTATCGCCTTGCAGCGTGGGACACCGGGATGCAGCGCATCGCACTGACTGACATAGTTGTCCATTACAATGGGCAGACAGGATATGTCTCGGTCGCCGATCGCGGAATTTTCGTAAAGACAGTTCTTCCAGCCGATTCCACGCAAAGAGTTCCGAAGCCACTGCGACCTGCTATTGCAATCTCCCCATTCAACTGGCTGCCGTGGATTATCGCTCTGGCTGCGCTGATCGCAGCCGCGCTGATCTGGCGTCTCTGGATCTGGTATCGGAATCGGAAAGCCGCGGACGTAGATCCATTCACCGCCGCGCAGCGTGAGTTCGATCGCATAGAAGCACTGAAACTCATTCAATCGGGTGAGCCGGAACGGCACGCGGCATTGATGAGCGATGTGATGCGCGATTATCTCGCGGCCCGCGTCCCGGAGATCGAGCGATCTCACACTTCATCGGAGCTTCTTGCCGCAGGCGCCCGCGTTCACGCTGTCGCAAAACAGCTCGGCGAGCTTCTGTGGAGAGCTGACCTCGTAAAATTTGCGAAGGCTGACATCTCTCCTGACGATGCTGACAAGCTTGGCAAGTCCGCCCGTGAAGTTGTGCAGAGCGTGGAAGACTATCTCGTGGGCGAGGAAGAAAAAGTGCGCGACGCGAGGAAAGCCGCGTGACTTTCCCATCGATACTGGGTTTCCAGAACCCCGAAGCGCTCGTGCTTCTCTTCGCGCTGCCGGTGTGGTGGATCTGGCGCCGAAAGAGATCCGAAGATGCAATCGTATTCTCCCGTACCGGAGTGCTGGCGAGGGGGCCGCGTGCCGGGCAGGGCATTGCACGGTTGATCTTCGTGCTGCGAAACATCGTGATTGCGAGCGTCATCATTGCGCTCGCGCGACCGCGCAGCGGCGCTCATGTAGAGAACATCTCGAGCTCCGGCATCAACATTGTTTTGTCGCTCGATCTCTCAAGCTCGATGCTCGCGCAGGACTTTCAGCCGAACAATCGACTGGAAGTTGCAAAGGCGCGGGCGAAGCAGTTCGTGAGAGCGAGGGAATCCGATCGCATCGGAGTCGTCGCGTTCGCCGGCGAAGCTCTCACTCAGGTTCCGTTGACCACTGACCAGCCCGTGATTCTTCAGTCCATCGACAATCTTCAAGCCGGACAGCTCGAGGACGGAACCGCACTCGGCCTCGGTATCGCGACAGCCGCAAATCGTCTTCGCGATGCACCGGGAAAATCACGCGTGATGATCGTCGTCACAGATGGAGTCAACAATCGCGGTGACATCGATCCGCTTTCCGCGGCGAAAGCTGCGGCTGTGTATGGAATCAAGATCTACGGAATTGGTGTCGGTACCGAGGGAGTCGCTCCCGTGCCGGTTGGTCGAGACGTGTTTGGTCTCAAGTTCGAGAACCAGCCGGTGAAAATTGATGAAGCACTGCTTCGTCAGATTGCTTCGTTGACTGGTGGCCGCTATTTCCGCGCGCGCGATGGGGCCGCACTGGGACAGATCTATGCGCAGATCGACCGACTCGAGAGAGCGCCGGTGGAGTCCAGGACTCAAGTCTCGTACACCGAGCTCTACCGCATCTTCCTCGCGCTTGCAATTGCAGCGTTGATCGCCGAGCTCGCGTTGACTGCGTGGAAGGCGCCGCTGCCATGATGGATCTGAGATTCGTCAGCTGGCCGTGGGCACTGGCACTTGTGGTTATTGTGCCGCTCGCGATTGCGTGGATGATGGGCAAGGCACGCCGCCTTCGTGCGCAGCGACTTGCACACCTCGGCACGCCACTGATGATTGCGCGTCTAGCGCCAGCAGCAGCTCAAACCTCCAGGTGGCAGCCGCTGCGTCTGTCACTTGCCGGGCTTTTCCTCGCCATTGCTTTTGCAGGACCTCGGTGGGGACTCGAGCACACGATTGTGAAGCAGCCAGGGATAGACGTGGTTCTTGCTTTGGACGCATCGTCATCAATGCTTGCGCGTGACGAGCAGCCTGACCGACTCACCGCGATGAAACGCGTTGTCGACAGACTTCGCGATCTCTCGCCAAATGATCGGTTCGCCCTCGTTGCATTTGCGGGAAGAAGCTACGTGTTGAGTCCTGCGACAATCGATCAGGGTGCGCTCAATCTCTTCATCGACAATCTGGATCCGACAATCGTCGGACAATCCGGAAGCTCAGTTGCAAGTGCGCTGCGCCAGGCGAACAATCTTCTCGCGCTTTCGAAATCAGATGCAGAGCGCGCGATTGTTCTGATGAGTGATGGCGAAGGATTCGAGCAGCCGGATGAAGTCCTGGCCGAAGCTCAACGTGCTGCTGATGCGGGAACAACAGTGATCACGGTTGGCTTTGGTACTGATCGAGGTGCAACCATTCCGGTCAGGGAGAATGGCGTAGTCACGCAGAAAAAAGATCAGACAGGTCAGGTTGTGATCACGCGCTACAGCCCGGATCTCTTAAAAGCTGCAGCTGAGACAGGTAAAGGGATTTTCGTTCCACCAGACAATCCCGATCGCGCATCGGCGGTTCGGCAGGTTCTGGCCAGGCTCCGAACGGAGCAGCGTTCGCTCACGCGCGGTACCAACCTCGCTCAACGATTTCAGCTCTTTCTCATTCCCGGATTGCTTCTGCTTTTGATCGATACCTTCGCTGCAACGCGTCGTGGACGACGGAGAGAGCTTTCAGCGGTTGCGACAGCTGCATCGTCGATCGCGTTGATGTTCCTCAACGGCTGCTTCCTTTTCAACAGCCCGGAAAAGGAAGCCATCAAGCTCTACAATCGTGGAACAGCGATGATCGCCAGACCTGATTCGATCAAGCTTGCAGTTTCAATCCTGAATGAGGCGGAAAGAAATGGAAATGCCGAGGTGAAATACCGCGCGCCGTTCAATTCCGGATGGACCTATCTCGATGAAGGCCTCAGGCTGAAAGGCGATTCGGCCGACACTCCGCTGGACAGTGCGCTTGCGGTTTATCACCGCGCGCTTACACTCCGCCCTGATGACCTCGACGCGAAATGGAACTATGAGCTCGCTCTTCGAAAGAAGAAGGAAAACTCGGGCGGCGGCGGTGGCGGCGGTGGAGGCGGCGGAAAGAATCCGCAGCCTCAGCCCGAGCCGCAGAATGCGCAGAACGAAGCGCCGCGGCCCCGACCAATTCCCGGCATGACCCCCGAGCGCGCCGAGCAGATCCTCAACGCGATGGAGCAGCAGGAGCAGGACGTGCAGGGCAGAAAACAGCGCCGAAGCGTTCCCACTCCTCCGCCTAACGGGAAGGACTGGTAGTTGCCTTCGATTGCGGTGCTGCCGAGCGCCGTCGCCGATCAAATCGCTGCCGGCGAAGTTGTCGAGCGTCCATCGTCGGTAGTTAAGGAGCTCGTCGAGAATTCGCTCGACGCAGGCGCAACGTCGATCGAGATCACGATAGAAGAGGGCGGGCACAGGCTCGTTCGCGTGAGCGACGACGGAAGCGGCATGGACAGCGACGATGTCCGGCTTGCACTGGTTCGTCATGGCACGTCGAAGATTCGAACTGCCCAGGATCTGGTTGGGGTAGCCAGCTTTGGATTTCGCGGTGAAGCACTTCCTGCGATTGCATCGATCTCGCAATTCGAGCTCGAGACCAGTCGCGCTGATGGAGAAGGCACCCGTCTCAACGCAGCCGGTGGTTCTATAACATCGGTTGCATCTTCTGCACGGCGTCGCGGCACCACTGTCAGTGTGTCGCAGATTTTCTACAACACACCAGCGCGAAAGAAATTCCTTCGCAGTGTTCGCTCGGAGTGGCGCTCAATTGTTGATGCCGTCTCGAGCATCTCGCTTACACGTCCCGACGTTCGCTTCAGCGTCAGTCACGACGGGAAAACTGTTCTCTCACTACCTCCCGTATCATCACTCCGTGCGAGATTGAGTGGAATCTGGGGAGGCAAGTACGCGGGTGAGCTCCTGGATGTAGACGATGTTGTCGGAGCGGTTCGCACATGCGGGCTTGTCGAGCGACCGGCAAACGTTGGAACTGCAACGCGAAGAGTTTTTCTCTCCATCAACGGTCGCGCTGTTCGTGACGCGGGTATTGTTCGCGCTGCTGAGGCCGCGTACCGATCGACTGTCCCGGCGGGAGTGAGGCCGTCGATGTTCCTCGAGGTGACGCTGCCCGTTGCGTCAGTCGACGTCAACGTTCATCCGGCGAAAGCAGAAGTTCGATTTCTGGAACGGTGGCCGATTGAACGCGCTGTAGAGCAGGCAGTAAGGCGTGCGCTGGGCACCTTCGACGCATCGGCAGGAATAGGTCCGAGGTATTTCACGACATCATCCCCGCCGCTCTCATATGTAACAGGAGGAACCGACAGCGTATCGACACTTGCTGCGCAGCCCGTTCCTCATGGCGCGCTGTTCGATGAGACTGAATTGGCGGAGCAGCAGTCGGACACCGCACCGCCGCAGCTGATTCCTGAGCTCTTTCAGTTTCGGCGTATGTACATCGCGTTCGAGCACGAGGATGGACTGGTGTTGATCGACCAGCATTCGGCGCACGAGCGAGTGCTGTACGAAGAATTCATGGCGTCTCTTGAAACAGGGGGCGCGCCCGCGCAACGACTGCTTCTTCCGCTGACACTGCATCTTGGTCCGGCTGAAGCAGATGCATTCGAGGCGAACCGCGAGTATCTGGAGCGCCTTGGCTTTGAAATCGAAGGATTTGGCGGCAGCACACTCATCGTGAATACTGTGCCGATGCCGCACCGGCGCTTCGATGCAGAGCGCTGTCTACGAGAGACACTCGATGCATTGACGGGTGACAGAATCGCGGGCACTGCGACGCGTCATGAGCATCTTGCTGCAACGGTTGCATGCAAGGGCGCGATCAAAGCGGGCGATCAGCTGTCCCAACCTGAGATGAAGGCGCTGTTCGCGGCGCTTCGTGACACACGTCTTCCCGCGCACGACGTCCACGGCCGGTCCACAATCGTGCAGGTTTCATGGGACGAGCTGGATCGGCGCTTTGGCCGCAAGTAAGCTTCGCGTAATCTGCGGACCAACCGCGGCTGGAAAATCTGCAATCGCCGCAAAGCTTGCTCTCGAATACGGTGCGACAATCATCAGCGCCGACTCACGGCAGATCTATCGCGGCTTTGACATTGGAACGGCAAAGCCGGACTGGACCGAGCGAAAAGCAATTGAGCACGTGGGCATCGACGTTGCCGATCCGAACGATCGGTTTTCCGCATCGCGATGGGCAACCATGGCGGTCGACGCGGTCGAGCACATCACCGTCTCCGGTGGCACGCCAGTCATCGTCGGTGGAACAGGGTTCTATATAAGAGCCATTTTCGACCCGCTCTTTGCCGCCCCGGATCTGGACCAGGAAAAGAGAAAGCATCTCGAGCACTTCCTGAATCCCATGTCGCTCGATGACCTGCGCCGATGGTGCAGCGTGATCGATCCAGCGCGTGCGCACCTCGGCAGATATCAGCTTGTGAGAGCTATTGAGATTGCGTTTTTGGCGGGGAAGAGAATCAGCGAGCTGCAAGCCGCCGATTCATCGTCGTCGTCGTACGTTCCGACTTATCTGCTTGTAGATCCAAAGCATTCATTGGCCGCCCGTATCGAGACGCGCGTTCAGCAGATGATCGACGCCGGATGGCTCGACGAAGTCCGCGCGCTCGATGCAGGCATTCCTGAGAATGCTCCTGCCTGGAAAGCGAGTGGATATCAGGTGATGCGCGAGGTAGCGCGCGGGCATCTCGATTTGTCAGCCGCTCGCGAGCGGATCATTATTGAAACGCGTCAGTACGCAAAACGGCAGCGAACGTGGTTCAGGCATCAGCTTGGGGATGCACCTGTCACTCGACTCGATCCGGATGATCCGGACGCAGAGTCGACTGCGCAACGATGGTGGAAGGAGACTTCTTGAAGATTGGAATCACGTGTTATCCGACATACGGTGGATCAGGCGCCGTTGCGACCGAGCTTGGAATTGCTCTCGCAGCGCGCGGACATCAGATCCACTTCATCACATACAGGCAGCCGTTTCGTCTGCCTGAGTTCCTGCCCAACGTCTTCTTTCATGAAGTCGACGTAGGGCGTTATCCGTTGTTCGAATATCCGCCTTACGATCTCGCGCTCGCGGTGAGAATGCACGAGGCCGTGATGATGCACGGTCTCGAGATTCTTCACTGTCACTATGCACTTCCTCACGCCACGAGTGCGTGGATTGCGCGCGAGATGCTGCGTGCACAAAAGCGTGACGTCAAAGTGATCACGACCCTGCACGGGACGGACATCACTATCGTCGGACAGGATCCGTCATTCAATGCGATCACGAAGTTCTCTATTGAGCGGTCAGATCGCCTGACAGCCGTCTCCGAATTCCTGAGAAAGGAGACGTACAACGCGTTCGGATGTACTGCCTGTGATGTGGGGGTGATTCACAACTTCATCGATCCGACGGTCTACAATCGCGCTGCGCATCCGCCGCTTCTCCGCGCGCAGCTTGGCAGCGATCCAATCCTGGTGCACATCTCGAACTTCCGAAGGGTTAAGCGCGTTCGCGATGTAGTTGGAATTTTCGAGCGCGTGAACAGAGAGCTTCCTTCGCGACTGGTGATGGTCGGCGACGGACCGGATCGCGCCGAGGCAGAAGATGAGGTGAGACGCTTCGGCCTTGACGAGCGCGTGCACTTTTTTGGAAAGATCGACAGTGTTGCGCCGCTCCTCGCTTCAGCCGATCTCTTTCTTCTGCCGAGCACCAGCGAGTCGTTCGGGTTGAGCGCGCTCGAAGCTCTTGCATCGGGCGTCCCGGTGATCGGAACCAACGCTGGCGGAATGCCGGAGGTAGTTCGCAGCGGAGAGACGGGCTTTCTGTGCGAAGTCGGTGATGTCGATGGAATGGGAGCGGCGGCACTTCGAATTCTTACCGACAAAAATCTGTGGCAGTCGATGAGTGAGCTTGGTGCCTCTGATGCGCGGGCGCGATTCTCGCTCGACGCGATCGTCAGCAAGTACGAACATCTCTATATGACTTCTCTCGCAAACTAGAACGTGACGGTTTTCCAGGCGATTGTTCTTGGTCTAATCCAGGGACTCACTGAGTTCCTGCCGATCTCGAGCTCGGCGCATCTGTCGCTGGCTCCTATCCTGCTTGGCTGGAACGATCCGGGACTGGCGTTCGACGTCGCGCTTCACTTCGGGACATTGATCGCGGTGCTCTGGTATTTCCGCGACGAATGGATCGCATTGATAAAGGCTGCGGGGCAAATCGTCGCGACACGGCGTGTGGACACCGTGGAGAAGAAAAGGCTCATCTACCTGATCATTGCGACAATACCTGGTGCAATCGGCGGTCTCCTCCTCGAGAAAAAAGCCGAGACTGTTTTCCGGGCGCCAATGCTCACTGCAATCGCGCTGATGGTAATGGGTCTGATTTTGTGGGCAGTAGACAAAGCTGCTTCACAGGATCGTCACCTTGACGGAATGAAATGGACAGACGCTCTTCTCATCGGGCTCGCACAGGTGATTGCACTTGTGCCAGGTGTCTCGAGATCAGGCTCGACAATCACTGCTGGACGTGGACTTAAACTGGATCGACAATCTGCCGCAGTGTTCAGCTTTTTGATGAGCATGCCGATCATCGCGGCTGCGGTTGTGCTGAAGGGACGGGAAGTTCTTCAGCAGGGTGGCGTGAATACACCGGTTATTGCCGGCGTACTGGCAGCGGCGATCTCGAGCTGGCTTGCGATCAAGATCCTTCTGCGTTACGTCACCAGACACAGCTATGGAATCTTTGCTGTTTATCGAATACTCCTCGGCGCTTTTGTTCTAGTGTTCCTATACATGCGTGGCTGACGAATATCGATTCGACGGACTGACTTCCCGCGAGCTTGCGGAGGTGCTCGGCCTTCCCCGGGTCGAGCTGATGGAATCCACTACGTCTACGATGGATGTTGCGCACCGCCTGGCAGGGGAAGGATGCCGATCCGGAACTCTCGTCATCGCGAATCATCAGAGTGTTGGTCGAGGTCGCAGCGGCGCTAGATGGACAAGCGAAACGGCGAGAGGTCTCTGGCTCACGATCATTGAACGGCCTGTCGATGTGAGTGGACTCGAGGTGCTTGCACTTCGTGTGGGGCTAAGGCTCGCGCGCGCGCTCGATCGATTTGCACCAGAGCCCCTGAGATTGAAATGGCCGAATGATCTTTACGTTGACGACAAGAAGCTCGCGGGGATTCTGATTGAAGCGCGCTGGAGAGAGTCTCGCCTGGAGTGGGTGGCCATCGGTGTCGGAATCAATGTCACCGCGCCAGACGATCTTCCGCTGGCAGCAGAACTGGATCCGGGTACACGTCGCGTTGAGGTTCTGGAAGATGTGATTCCGGCCATTCGCTCTTCAGCAATTTGCGGCGGTCATCTCAAGCCAATCGAGCTCATCGAATGGAATGCGAGAGATCTTGCGCGTGGTCGGGAATGTTCCGAGCCTGCGCGAGGAGTTGTCGAAGGGATCAGCGAAGATGGAGAACTTCTTGTTGCCTTGGCCGACTCGGTAGCCAGATTCCGCTCTGGATCGCTGATATTGCATCATCGACAATAAACCCAGGGAGCACGGACACTCACGGACACTAACGGACTAACTACGGGGAAACCGTTTTCATCGGTTTTGAACGACAAAAACAAACATGGCGTTGTCTCGTTGTTAGTCCGTTTGTGTCCGTGAGTGTCCGTGCTCCCTGGGTTTCGCGCTGTTCCGGTAAAATGACGATTATTAGATAAATGATCCTTGCACTCGACGTTGGTAACACTGAGACAACCGCCGCGCTGTTCGACGGAGATCAGATTCGCGCACACTGGCGGATCACAACAAATCTCCCCAGAACCGCAGATGAGTATTCGCTCCTGCTGAGATCGCTGATCGATGCGGAAGGAATGCAGATGTCATCGATCGACGGATCTGCAATCTGCTCAGTAGTTCCGCCGGCAACAGAGATTCTCGCCGCGGCGTGTAAGGACTCGTTCAACAAGGAACCGGTACTCGTCGATGCACGAGCGAAGCTGCCTATCAGACTCGAAGTCGACGAGCCATTCACTGTTGGAGCGGATCGCATAGCTAACACGCTTGCAGCGAGTCGGCTCTACAAACGAGATGCAATCGTCGTCGATCTTGGAACTGCAACGACCTATGACTGCATCACTGCCGACGGCGCCTTTATTGGCGGCATTATTCAGCCGGGCGTAAGGACTTCCGCTGAAACGTTGTTTCGGCGAACTGCGCAGCTTGCAGCGACCGAGCTTGTTCCTCCGAAGAAAGTCATCGGGACACGCACCGACGAGTGCATTCGGTCCGGCGTTCTCTATGGGTCGGTCGATTCGGTCGACGGGCTCGTTCGACGAATCAAGGAGGAGTGGAAAAGCACGAATCCGATCGTGATTGCTACGGGGGGCCTCGCTGAGGTCCTGAAGCCCTTCGCCAAGAGCTTCCACGAGGTCGATCCCTGGCTCACGCTCAAGGGCGTAAAAATCGCGTACGACCTCCTTACTTGAATTAGCTATTCTGACCCTCTAGCTTTGGGGATTAGCACTCTCGATGTGCGAGTGCTAACCCCTTTTTTCAATGCCATTCATAGCAGGAGGGATGCACAATATGGCCACGAAGACCAGCACCAACGTTACACCACTCGCGGACCGGGTTGTCGTTCGCGCGCTCGAGGAAACCGAGCAGATGCGCGGCGGACTTTTCATTCCGGATACCGCGAAGGAAAAGCCGATGCAGGGCGAAGTCATCGCCGTCGGCCCGGGACGTTACGAGAAGGACAAGCGCGTTCCCATGGAGCTCAAGGTCGGCGACAAGGTTCTCTATGGTAAGTACAGCGGAACCGAAGTCACGATCGAAGGCGATCAGCTCCTCATCCTCCGCGAAGCCGATGTGCTTGCGGTAGTCGCTTAAACCGTAACCACAGGGAATCCAATCTATGGCAGCCAAGGAACTCCATTTCAACACCGACGCGCGCGCAGCACTCAAGCGCGGCGTTGACCAGCTCGCCGAGGCAGTGAAGGTCACCCTCGGACCCAAGGGAAGAAACGTCGTCATCGACAAGAAGTTCGGCGCACCGACCGTCACCAAGGACGGCGTCACTGTCGCAAAGGAGATCGAGCTCAGCGATGCGCTCGAGAACATGGGCGCGCAGATGGTGAAGGAAGTTGCGACCAAGACGTCCGACCTCGCCGGCGACGGCACCACCACCGCGACTGTTCTCGCCCAGGCGATTTTCCGCGAAGGCCTGAAGAACGTCACGGCCGGCGTGAACCCGATGGCGCTCAAGCGAGGCATCGACAGAGCAGTTGCTTCGGTCGTCGAAGAGCTCAAGAACATGAGCGTCGTGACGCAGGGCAAGAAGGAGATCGCACAGGTGGGCGCAATCTCCGCCAACAACGACAAGGAAATCGGTGATCTCATCGCTGAAGCGATGGAGAAGGTCGGCAAGGACGGTGTCATAACCGTCGAGGAAGCGAAGGGACTCGAGACGACTCTAGAGACCGTCGAAGGAATGCAGTTCGATCGCGGCTATCTCTCCCCGTACTTCGTTACGGATCCGGAGAAGATGGAAGCGGTTCTCGAAGATGCGATGATCCTCATTCACGACAAGAAGATCTCGTCGATGAAGGACCTCCTTCCGATCCTCGAGAAGGTCGCTCAGCTCGGCAAGCCGCTGCTCATCATCGCCGAGGACATCGAGGGTGAGGCACTTGCAACTCTGGTTGTGAACAAGCTCCGCGGAACGCTTCGCGTCTGCGCTGTGAAGGCTCCTGGCTTTGGCGATCGCCGCAAGGCGATGCTGCAGGACGTTGCCATTCTCACGAATGGTCAGGTCATCAGCGAGGAAGTCGGGTTCAAGCTCGAGAACGCAGTCGTCACCGATCTCGGCAAGGCAAAGCGAATCGTCGTGGACAAGGACAACACCACGCTGATCGATGGTGGCGGTGATGACGACAAGATTCAGGGTCGAATCAAGGAGATCAAGTCGGCGATCGAGAAAACGACCTCCGATTACGACAAGGAAAAGCTGCAGGAGCGTCTCGCGAAGATTGCGGGTGGTGTTGCGGTGATCAATGTCGGCGCTGCTACCGAGAGCGAGATGAAGGAGAAGAAGGCTCGCGTGGAGGATGCGCTGCATGCGACTCGCGCTGCGGTTGAAGAGGGCATTGTTCCGGGCGGTGGCGTTGCATTCGTGCGCGCGCAGAAGGCTCTCAAGTCGCTCAAGCTGGACGACACCGACGAGCAGATTGGCGTCGGCATCATCAGCCGCGCGATCGAGGAGCCGATTCGGATGATCGTGCAGAATGCCGGCGGTGAAGGGTCGATTGTAATCGAGAAGGTTCGCAACTCCAAGGAAGCGAACTTCGGTTACAACGCGCTGACCGATGAGTATGAGAACCTTGTCGAGGCCGGTGTCATTGACCCGACCAAGGTGACCCGCACTGCTCTTCAGAATGCCGCGTCAATCGCGGGACTTCTGCTCACGACCGAAGCATTGATCGTAGAGAAGAAGGAAGAGAAGAATGGCGCTCCGGCCGGTGGTCCGCCGGGCGGCATGGGCGGCATGTACTAAGACCGGCTATCGCCGGTCAAAACAATCGGCTCCGACCATGAAGGTCGGAGCCGTTTTGTTTTCTCAAAACGCGAACCCGCCGAATATCAGGCGCTCATCGGGTGAGCCTTTTTCGAGTTTGTGGCTCAATGAAACGCCGGCAAATATCCGGTTGAAGTGTGCCAGCACGCCGTATGTTGCCTCAGCCTTCCCCTTGTAGTCGCCGGAGTTTGTTGCATCGCTGCTGGATACTTCAGTCTTGTAGTAGTAACCGCGCTCGACGAATTCGCCGATGATGAATGGCGCTACGCCAAAATCTTTAGTCGGAACGATGTCGTATCCAATCCCGAGCCCACCCCGTGCGATCAGCTGACTCGACGTCACTTTAGTATCTGCGTCCGGGGTCCATTCAAGTCTGTCGACCCCGATTCCGACTGTCGGACAGATTTTTAGCTTCTTCCCGAAGATGAGGCCAAGCCGAAGTGCTGCTCCGAATCCGTCTTCGTCATCGCCGGAATCGATCACCTTGCCGCTGACACCAATAGCAAAACGTCCGGGTGCGTATGACAGTGAGCCCCCGTTGCTTTTGCTGTCGGCGATGGCTTTGCCATTTACGTACGCCACGCCGCCCCTCGACGGATTTCCAAAACACACTTGAGCTCCGACAGATTGCGCTGAGCAAAGCCCGAGCGAGGCCGAGGCTATCAGTGAAAACATTGTGAGTTTCATGGATATTCTCCTCAGCGAGTGAAGTTGATTGAGACCTGGGTCCATGTAGATGGGACCAGGCCCTGCACGCTGATCGTACGCCCTGACCTGTCGCCCTCTATCCAGTCCCGCGAATTCCTGAAGAGGACTTTTTCCCGACTCAGGTTGTAATCGAAGGAGCCGGTATAGGTTTTAGAGGGTTGCAGCTGCCCGGCGCCGTTGAAGATCGCGTACCGGACAATGACGACACCCGAAAACGACTCAGGGTCGCTGCACTTACCGACCACGGATCGGGTCTTGAACTGCACACTCCCTGCTACCAGGTAAGTGTCAGTCGTAACGAAATACCCTTTGGTTGGAACTGGCGCGCTGTTGATCGCTGAAATCGCCCAGATACCGTCCAGTTTTTTTTCGAACTCTCCTTTCGCTGTGCAGGGGGCCCAATAGTCTTCGAGCTCGCACCCCGACGACGCGAGTACTCCGGCGAAGACCACAGCTGCCAAAATACCTCGAGACAACTGCATTCCGGTTCCTCCAGTTTGAATGACGCGTGCTGACACGCGCGGCCGGGAGTGGCCGCTACCAGAGGAATCGCAAAAAGTCGGAGTTTCGGCCGATTCTACATTCTACGGATTTTGAGGGGGCGGAACTCCAACCGACGAATTGCACGGCACAACCGTACCTGATGGCGCGCACGCAACAGGCACACCTCCGCCATTGTGCCGAACGGTGCTTCCCTTCAAGTCGAGCACTCCCGACGCCTCCACTGACAGGAGGTTGCCGGAACGGAGAGTAGTGTTGCTGTAGCTTCGCAAATTCAAATCGCTCCCTGCAGCAACGCCGAGAACCGTTCCGGCTCGCATGCTGAGTGCGCCGGTCGCATCAACCGAAATCTGCCCGCCGCGAATCGTAATATCGCCTCCGGCGTCGAGCACGAGGGGAGCGACTGACTTCACGAAGGCCACTTTCTGCTGAAGCTGAGCGACCATAGCCTCGAGGGCTTCAACGCGCTGCGTCAACTTGATGACAGTGGAATCCACTGGCGCGGGCGCGATGGCGATTCTGCTCGGCGAAATTATTTGGGCGTTGGCGATAGTCGCGCTTGCAACAAAACCCAGGTAAAGAATGGAGCGCAGGTATCTCATGGCATCCTCCGTAGAGGCGCTAATATGCGCTAAACATCCGGTATGCACTTTGCCTTAATTGCGGGTATAAGAGATCAACCCCGAACCTGGGACTTTTGTGATGAATAGATCAATCAGAAAATCGATAGTTGTAATGACAGTTATAGCAGGGGTGGGAACGCTCGCGGCAATGACGCGAGGCGCAGACGACACTCAGAAGATGGCTGTGCCCTACATGATCGCGGATCTGTCGGACAAGATTCTCTACGTGCATGGAACCGATTCGGTCGGCTATTTCGATATTTCAACGGGAAAGGATGGGTATCCGACCCCGACGGGGAATTTCAAGATCCGAAAGCTGACGTGGAATCCGAGCTGGACTCCGCCGGATTCGAAGTGGGCGGCCAAGAAAAAGCCTGCGGGCCCCGGGGATCCGAAGAATCCAATGAAGGTCGTGAAGATTTTCTTCAAGGAACCCGACTACTACATCCACGGAACCGCTGACGTGGGAAGTCTCGGATACTCCGAATCGCATGGCTGCCTGCGGATGTCGCCCGACGACGTAATGAAAGTCGGAATGTGGGTGATGGAGCACGGCGGCCAGCCTCAGGAAGAGAACTGGTTCATGCGATTGATCCACTCGCGCAACGAGGAGAAAGTCGTATATCTCTCAAAGCCCGTTTCGATTCGCGTTCAGCCATGAGGTGACATGACCCAGAATCCGTTTCTCGAGAGATCGCGATACTACCTTGCCTACGAGTATCCGACAAAGATCCGGCTCGCGGTTGAGAATCTCGATGAGGCGGCTATCTGGAAAAGGCCGAACGAAGAATCGAACAGCATTGGCAATCTCCTGCTGCATCTCGCGGGGAATGTTCGTGAGTGGATTGTCTGCGGAATAGGCGGCTCATCGGGCGATCGCAATCGAGCAAGCGAATTCGCAGCAAAGGAGGGCTTCACCAAGTCGCAGCTGCTTTCCTCACTCAGCTCGAGTGTGCTCGGCGCTGACAAGGTTCTTGCGAGTCTCAGCGATACTGATCTCGATAAGGACGTGACGATTCAAGGTCGCGACACCACGATCTTTGCAGCGATCTATCATGTCGTCGAGCATTTCTCGATGCATACGGGCCAGATCATCATGCTTGCAAAGATTCACAGCCCCGGCTCTGTTCGTTTCTACGAGAATGCCGGAGGAATCGCGGTTCCTGTGTGGGGCGGACCCGAGCGGATGAAAAGCATTTGACCGTTGCAGTAAGGGGGTACAGTGGCCAGAATCATGTGAGCTTTGACCCCCAATCCCGGATCTCGTTCATGGCCGCAACAAAAATCCTCGCTCCGCTTTTCTTTCTTTGCGTGAATGTCGCGGGCGCGCAGACGCCGACGGCGTCGGGCGCATTCATATCGACGCTTGGAAACGACACCATCCAGGTTGAGCGATACAGTCGCACCGGCGACAAGCTCGAGGGCGACATACTTCGCAAATCTCCGCGGGTTCAGGTCGTGCACTACGTTGCCGACATCGCGACGGGAAGAATCAAGGGGATGTCAGTCACTACGCGACCATACGGGACTGATCCCGCAGCCGCACCTGCATTTTCGCTCGTTGCACTGCTTGCCGACTCAACGGCGAACGTCGAAGTGCTGCGCGCCGGGAGACCAGACACGATCAACACGGGTGTGAGAAAATTCCTGGGACGCGCGATTCCGCTCGTTCCCGGATCACCGCCGTCAGCGGGCCTTTACGAACAGACATTGATGCTTTATCCGGTTTCCGCTCGCGACAGTGTTGTGCTGAATCTTGTGGGCGCGGGACTGGGTGAGAATCCGAATCTCAAGCTCATTCGCCGCTCCCGGGATACGGTTGCGTATGTATCGAGTTTTCTCCCGGGCTGGACTGAAGTCGCGGTTGTAGATGCAGCTGGTCGATTGATGTCACTCGATGCTGCGGCGACCACCGTAAAAGCAGTTACGCGACGCGTGAGCTCGCTCGACTTCGACGCGATTGCAAAGTCGTGGGGTGCATATGAAGCAGCCCATGGACCCGCCGGGCAGATGTCGCCTCGTGACACTCTTCGCGCCGCGATCGGATCAGCGAACGTCGAAATTCAATACAGCAGGCCGTTGAAGCGTGGTCGCGTAATCTTTGGCAATGTCGTTCCGTGGAATCAGGTGTGGCGCACCGGCGCCAATGCCGCAACTCAGCTCACGACGTCAGCCGATCTGATGATTGGAAATACAGCGCTGCCGGCAGGCAAATACACGCTGTGGTCATTGCCAACTCCGACTGGTGCGAAGCTGATCATCAACAGCCAGACAGGTCAGTGGGGAACCGAGTACGACATGAGCAAAGACTTTGCGCGCATCGATCTCGCTCAAGCGACTCTGGCGAAGCCTGTCGAAGAGTTCACGTTTGCGGTCGTTCCAAACGGCAATGCCGCAGTCTTGAAGTTTTCCTGGGATGACCGCGAGTATTCAGTCCCGATTCGCGTCAAGTAACCACGGAACTATCCCCACAATGATGATCCGCAGATTGGCGCTTGCGACAGCGACTGTCATCGCTGCCGCGGCGCCGGCATTGTCGCGCGCTCAACAACCAGACCCGCGCCTCTATTCATCGCTTCACTGGCGAATGATAGGGCCATTCCGCGCCGGTCGAACTGTCGCAGCAGTCGGCGTCTCAGAGCGTCCGGGAGTTTTCTACATGGCGCCGAACAACGGCGGTGTGTGGAAGACGACTGACTATGGGCGAGTATGGAAACCGATCTTCGATGATCAGCCGACGAATTCCGTGGGTGCGCTCGCGGTCGCTCCATCCAATCCTGACATCATCTTTGTTGGCAGCGGCGAAGGGCTTCAGCGACCCGATCTCTCCACGGGCGATGGCATTTACAAATCGATTGACGGCGGAAAATCATGGGAGCACCTCGGTCTCCGCGACGGACAGCAGATCGGCCAGATAATCGTCGATCCAAAAAATCCGAATCGACTTTTTGTCGCCGTATTGGGTCATCCATACGGTCCGAATGAGGAGCGCGGTGTTTTTCGCTCGACCGATGGAGGAAAAACTTTCCAGAAGGTTTTGTATCGCGACGAAAACACGGGGGCAATCGAGCTTGGGTTCGATCCAGCTGATGCGCGAATTGTCTATGCGGACATGTGGGCGGCGCGGCAGGCGCCGTGGGAAGTTGGAGGCTCGCTCAACGGACCAGGCAGTGGATTGTTCAAATCGACCGACGGCGGCGACACATGGCGGCAGCTTACGAACGGCTTGCCGACAATCGAAGATGGACTCGGACGTATAGGATTTTCAGTTGCGCCGAGTGATCGAAAGCGGATGTATGCGATCGTCGATGCGGGGAAAAAGGCCGGCACATATCGATCTGATGACGCAGGCGAGAGCTGGACGCTGATTTCAACGGACGGAAGACTTTCGAGTCGACCCGGCGATTTTGCGGAGATTCGCGTTCATCCGAAAAATCCTGACATCGCATTTGTTGCGAACGTTGCTTCGTACAAAACCGTCGACGGCGGAAAAACATGGGAATCGATCAAGGGCGCACCTGGAGGCGATGACTACCACCGAATCTGGATAGATCCCAATCGTCCCGAGGTGATGCTGTTCGGTGTAGATCAGGGCGCAACGATCACCGTGAACGGCGGCGAAACTTGGAGCTCGTGGTACAATCAGCCTACTGCGCAGTTCTATCATGTGATTACCGACAATCGCGTTCCTTACTGGGTTTATGGAGGCCAGCAGGAAAGCGGATCTGTTGGAATTGCGAGCAGAGGAGACAACGGCGCAATCAGCTTTCGCGACTGGCGAACGGTTGGTGTCGAAGAATACGGCTACGTAGCGCCCGATCCTCTCAATCCCAATTACATCTACGGCGGAAAGGTTACGCGCTTCGACATGACAAATGGCGAAGTGCAGAACGTTTCGCCTGAGCCCGTGCGCTCCGGCAAGTATCGCTTCGTGCGCACGATGCCGGTGATCTTTTCTTCCGTCGACAAGAAAACTCTCTACCTCGCCGGCAACGTTCTGTTTCGCACTCGCACCGGCGGCGACGGATGGGATGTGATCAGTCCGGATCTCACCCGCGAGTCGTACGCCGTCCCTTCAACGCTTGGAATCTTCGCACCGATGGATCCGGAGAAGGGGAAACATCGCGGTGTGATCTACGCGATTGGTCCGTCATTCAGGAGTGTCAATACAATCTGGGCAGGAACCGACGACGGGTTGATTCATCTGACACGTGATGGTGGAAAGAACTGGAAGAATGTCACACCTCCTGAGCTTACTCCGTGGAGTAAAGTCTCGCAGATAGTAGCCTCTCACTTTGACGACAACACGGCGTACGCTGCAATCAATCGCTTCCGTCTCGATGACCTCGCGCCGCACATCTATCGCACGCACGATGGCGGAGCAACCTGGAACGAAGTTGTTTCGGGAATTCCGTCGAACGAAGTAGTCAACACCGTTCGCGAAGATCCAGTGAAGAAGGGATTGCTGTTCGCGGGAACTGAGCGCCAGGTTTACTTCTCGCTCGACGATGGAGATCACTGGCAGTCGCTGCGGCTCAACATGCCTGCGAGCTCCATTCGTGATCTGGTTCTTCACGACGATGACATTGTTGTCGGAACGCACGGTCGCTCATTCTGGATTCTCGACGACATGAGTGCGCTGCGCCAGCTCGCGGGCGCGTCGAGCGTAAGACTTTATGCGCCGAAAACCACATATCGCTTTCGCCGAAACAAGAACACAGATACGCCGCTGCCACCAGAAGAGCCTGTTGGTGAGAATCCACCAGACGGCGCGATCATCAACTACTATCTGCCGGCTGCAGCGAAGCTCGTGACGATCGAGATCCTCGACAGATCGGGGACGCAGATCAGGAAATACTCCAGCACCGATGTTGCTCCTCCGATTCCTCCTGGTCTGGTGATACCGACTTATTGGATCAGGCCTCCGCGGATTCCATCAGCGGAAGCAGGTGCTCACCGGTTCGTGTGGGACCTTCATTATCCACAACCTGCTGCGGCCGGATTCGGTTATCCGATATCCGCAATTGCGCATGACACGCCGCTAGAGCCAAATGGTCCCGCAGTGCTGCCAGGGACATATACAATAAAGTTGACCGTCGACGGACGATCGTTCACCCAGCCACTCACTGTGAAGATGGATCCGCGTGTCCATATGACCCAGGCGCAGCTCGAGATTCAGCATTCTATTGGTGTCAGGATGCTCGAAGTAAATCGAAAAGCAGTCGATGCGCTGAAGCAGCTTGGAAACACCAGAGCGCTCAATCCGGTGGTTGGGGTGGCGGCAACGAACAAGCCATCCGATGCTGGCGAGATAGAGATCCTCAACGATCACGAGGAGGATCTCGAGCTTCCCAAAATCGAAGAAGAGCCCGCCGATGTTGATTCCGCAGCGTTCGTTCGCTTGCAGTCTCAGGCGCTTGGAATTCTCGATATCGTCGAGAGCGCAGACATGCCGGTTACATCGCAAACGATTGCGGCGGCGAGTCTCGTGGAGAAAAATCTTCTTGCCGCTCTCGCAAAGTCGTCGGATAAAGGCGCAAAGAAGAAGAGCGCTTCAGCACGGTGAGCACTTCGCCGCTGGACCTCGATTTTGCGACAATGCAGCGGCTCGGTCATCAGGTCGCTGACATTGTCGCTGAACATCTCTCTACAATCCGAAATGAGCCGGTGATCGATGCGGTGCCGCGGAGTGTTCTCAATAAGAGCCTCATGGTTCCGCCTCCGAAGGATCCTGGCGACTTCGATTCGATCATCGCAACACTGCGCGAGAATGTATTTCCTTATCACGCGCGCGAGCCTCACCCCGGATTTCTCGCGTACGTCTCGAGCTGTCCTACGTTTCCTGCAGTGCTCGGCGACTGGCTGGCAGCAGGCTACAATTTTTTTGCCGGCGTGTGGCCGGTGGCTGCCGGACCAAATGAAATCGAGATGGTCGTTCTCGAGTGGATAAGGAGCTGGGCCGGTCTGCCTGAAGGGGCAAGCGGACTTCTGACGACTGGTGGATCAGCGGCAAACATGACAGCGGTTGTCGCTGCACGTCATCGTGCGGTCGAGGCCGGCGCGGAGATCTCGAAGCTGACGGTGTACACCACC
The DNA here is from genome assembly GCA_046732835.1 of Gemmatimonadota bacterium. Lineage (GTDB taxonomy): Bacteria > Gemmatimonadota > Gemmatimonadetes > Gemmatimonadales > Gemmatimonadaceae > UBA4720. The sequence goes on from JBKPNY010000105.1 coordinate 40,566, forward strand.
GCGCAGGCACACTCATCGGTGGTTCGCGCTGCGTGGGTGGCAGGCATTCGGAGAGAGAATGTTCGCACGGTCGAGATGGATTCGCTGTTCCGCATGCGTGCAGACAGCCTCTCTTCCATGATCGATGCCGATGGCGGCAATGGTCTCACTCCGTTTCTTGTTGTAGCAAGCGCAGGTACGACGAACACGGGATCAGTCGATCCGATCGATGAGATTTCCGGAGTTTGTCGTGAGAAGTCTCTCTGGCTTCACATCGATGCAGCGTATGCAGGATTCGCCGTACTGACTGACGAAGGACGAGGAATGCTCGGCCGACTTGATCTCGCCGACAGCATCACTCTGGATCCGCACAAGTGGCTGTTCGTCCCCTTCGAGTGCGGATGTCTTATGCTGCGCGATCCGTCGCAGCTGTCGGATGCGTTTCGCATCATGCCCGAGTATCTGAAGGATGTCGAGCCCGGCCAAGCAGAAGTCAACTTTGCGGATCGCGGAGTGCAGCTCACGAGATATTCACGGGCGCTGAAGATTTGGATCTCGATCAATTACTTTGGGACCAAAGCAATCGCAGTCGAGATTCAAAAAGCGATGGAGCGGGCAAGGCTGCTCGAGTCTCTCGTCAATGAATCCGATGAATTCGAGTCGCTTTGCCCGGCACAGTTCGGAATTTTCTGCTTCCGTGCTCGGCCGGCTTCGATGTCCGATACCGGTCTTGATGACCTGAACGAGCGAATCAACGCTCGCGTTGTTGCCGGCGGACGCTTCCTTATTTCATCGACTCGCCTCGACGGAAAATTTTCGCTGAGAATGTGCACGCTGGGATTTCGTACGACGGACGACGACATACGCGCTCTCTTCGACTCCATCGTCGATGCGCTCGAGGTTGAACGCTCCGTGGTAACGGCATGACCGCAATTTCGGTCATAATCTCCACCTACAATCGACCCCGTGATCTCGAGCGTGTTCTCTACGGTTATTCCGTTCAGAGCGACCCGGACTTCGAGATTGTAATTGCTGACGATGGTTCGTCTGACGAAACGGTACAGCTGATTGCCCGGGCTCGCAGGGACATGCGGCTCCCCATCACGCATGTATGGCACGAGCACAACGGATTTCGGAAATCGCTCATTCAGAATCGCGCAATTGCAGCGGCTCAAACCGAATACCTGATCTTTACGGATGGAGACTGCGTGCCGCGACGTGACATGATCGCCGTGCATCGCAGGCTCATAACACCAGGTAAATACGTCGCAGGCGGCT
>JBKPNY010000106.1:0-18318 GCA_046732835.1 Gemmatimonadota bacterium
TTTCAACAGCTGGCGGATTGCGGGTCATCGTCATTGCGAAAGTTTAATTGATCGCGCGACCGATGTTAACTGGAATACTGAATTCTGAATGCATTCAGCATTCAGAGTAATTTCTCACGGATATAACGTTTCCATTATCCAGCTGTCTCCGCTTCGCGTGTAGAGATGACGCTCGTGCAGCCGGCCCGGCCTCGACTTCCAGAATTCGATCCGCTCATGACGAAGTCGAAATCCTGACCAGTGCGGCGGGCGCAGAACGTCGCGACCCTTGAACTTCTCCTCATACTCTGCAACTCGCTCAGCAAGATCGTTCGCGTGCTCGATCGGCTGACTCTGAATCGACGCCCACGCGCCGATCTGACTCTCTCTCGCGCGCGTCGCAAAGTACGCATCCGCCTCGGCATCAGATACCTGCGACACCGGACCTTCCGCGCGAACCTGCACCTCGAGGGTCGGCCAGTGGAAACAGATCGCGGCCATTGGATAGGTGCGGAGCTCGCGGCCTTTTCGACCATCGAGATTCGTATAGAAGACAAACCCGCGCTCGTCGACGTCCTTCATTAGAACAATTCGAACGGACGGGGCACCACTCATCCCGACAGTTGCGAGAGCCATCGCATTTGGGTCGGGGAGAACGGAACGATCGATTTGCTGAGCCTGAGCGAACAGGCGGTTGAAGCGGCTCAGCGGATTCTGTACCGGGTAAGGAGTTGGCATCCCGGCTCAGGACCCCGCGCTGGCGGCGGGCCTGAACACAACTGCAGTACTGTCTCGATACCACACCTTCCAGTCCGGCTCTAAAAACAGACGTTTAGCCATTGGGGAGTTGGAGTTTATGATAATGGTGCGGATCTGCCACTTGCTCACTTCCTTCTGCCAGCCCGGCTGCAAATCCTCGATCACCGTGTAGGATTTGATCGTCTCGTCATTGAACTTGAGCGGGTCCACGTGAAGCCGGGCCTCGGGCCACGCATACATTATATATCCACCCCAAGCCCAATTATCAAAAACCCGTCCCTCGAGCCTTGCCTCCCGGGCGCGCTGGATCGCGGCGGTCGGGAACGCCTTCGGGCTGAAATGGTCGGGAATGACGGATAGTGACCCGATCGCCCCTCGATTCAATCCGATCAAAAGCATCAGGATAGTTACCGGAAGCCCGATAATGCCAACCCGCGACGAGGGATCGAGCCGGGCAAACTCCGAGAACAGCGGGAAAGGACGCTTTGGCCTGGGCCAGGCACGAGCCGCCTGAAGTGCAATCAGCGGCCAGGCGGAAACCCCGAAGAGGGCAATGTTCCGGAAAGAGCGGAGGCCAAAGAAAAGGCTGATGAGGATGACGGTCAGCCAGTCCAGACGGATTCGCTTCGTACCCATCGAGAACAATCCCACCGTCCCGATGATCGCCAGCAGAAACGGCCACTGACCTGAATCCTGAAAATTCGGCGCGAGAAACTCGGCGATGTTTTTTGCCAGCGACTGGCTTGTCAGTGCTGAGATGACTTCCTGATGCAGCCTTAGTCCGTAAGGATTCGCGAGGGTCGCCGCGCCCCCGAGTACCAGTGCGACAGAATTCTGCTTCGCCATCGCCAGCCATTTCTGTCGCTCATCAGGCGAAAGGAAAGCTTCCAGCAGCTCGCCAAAAATGTAGCTGCCGATCATCACAAGCCCGTACGCCCACCCGCCGTGCAGGTTCGCCCACAAGGCAAACAGCGGCAAGGCGAAGAGCGCACGCTTCGGTTTCGCGGATTCCAGTAAATACAGGGTGAGAACCGCACCTGCTATCGAGAACATGTGCGGGCGAGTGAGCCAGTGAGTCGAGCCAAGCGCAAAGCTCATGAGCGCCGCAAGGAATGCCCAGCGGGGATCGGCACCGCGACGTCGAAGGAAAAGAGCGATCGATCCGTGCGTCAGTCCAACAAGTAACGCCGTGAAAACGGAGAGAAGCGGAAGACCGCCAGCCCGGAACAGGAGTGCGAAGATCACTTCGCTCAGCCATCCGTGAGCAACCATGTAGTCGGTCGCTGCGGTGTACGACGAGAGACTGTGCGATGGGATGTGTCCGCTCGACATGATTGCTTCGCCCATTCGAATGTGCGCTGCCATGTCGCCGTCGCTTTGCGTGAGCTTGACGGTTCCCCGAATTGCTGTGATCGGCACGACCACCATGAAGATCAGATCTGCCGCACTCGGCACGTAGTTTTTTTTCACGCGCACAATCTCGCGGCAGGTGTGAATTGGCGCCACGAAATCCAACGCCAGCTGACGCATTTTCCAGTTTGCATTTATGTAACAGTTGCGTTAACGGGTCACGACTTTTTTTTCGCTTGCACTTTCGGCGCTTCACTCTTAGGGTTGCTTCCTGCTGCATCGAGACATCGTGATAATTCCCGGAGGCTGGCAATGGTTCGTGTAGAAAGGTTTGTGAAAAGCTTCGTGAAGAGCGAAGAGGGAGCAGCACTCGCCGAGTACGGTATCCTCGTCGCATTCATCGCGATCGTCGCGATCACTGCGGTGACGTTCTTCGGAAGCAGGATCTCAGCGAAGTTCTCTCAGTACGCCACGACACTGAGCTGAGCGGCAGCATGCGCTGTGCTCGCGCCGAGGAATGCGCGAGTGCAAGCAAGTGTGGGTAACTGATAGAAAAAGTTTTTTGTTGCAGAAAATTGTCGGTACTGTCGGTTTCGTTGTCTGTGGTGGCAGTGCGGTATCTGGTTACAGGAGTTCCTGCCAGTTCGGCGCCCAGCGCCGGAGTTACCCGCGAGCGACGCTGCTCGAGACCGATTCGAATGAGGCGTTGGATCCTCTCATCGGTCGCACGTCGTCGATCCTTTGAAAGGCGGGTTCCGCAAGGATTTGTAGTTCGCAGTGGCAGTTCACATTTCACTCACACGGAGGTAGAGGTGGCACGCATCGCTTTGGCCGCTCGCCGTTTCATCAAGGATGAAGAGGGCGCAGCACTCGCCGAATACGGCATTCTGGTCGCGTTCATTGCAATTGTCGCGATCACGGCTGTGACGTTCTTCGGCAGCAAGATCTCAGCGAAGTTCTCAGCCCTCGGCACGACCTTCTCCTGATCGGAGTGCGTCCCTTCGAAGGTGCTCCGATGGCGCTTGCGGCAGGAATCGTGTTCAGCGCAATCCTCATCGCAGCAGCCATCGGAGACCTCCGGACAAGGCGCATTCCGAACAAGCTGGTCGCGGTTCTGGCACTGCTGGGGATCGCATTCTCTGTAGCCAGAGCACCGGTGATTCCCGGATTGTCTCAGTCGGGCGGGGGTTTGTTGGCGGGACTGGCGTGCTGGCTTCCCTTCTATGCGTTGGGATGGCTGGGCGCCGGGGATGTAAAGCTGTACGCAGCGGCGGGCGCGTGGCTCGGGCCGGCAAGAGCGGCAGAGGGCGCGCTAATTGGCGCACTTTTCGGTGCGGTATTGTCGCTGATATGGATGGCAAGATCGCAGGGAATGAAGGGAGCGGCTCAAACGCTCGGAATGGCTGCGGCTACACCCGGGATGCTTACTCCGGACCCTGGCTCGAGTAAGCGCTCGACGCTGCCTTATGGTGTAGCGATAGCATTTGGAGCGCTGTGGGCCGGTTGGATGCCGCGGATACTGCACGTGTAGGAGAAGGTGTCAGCAAGCATCGCGTAGTTAGTGGACAACTGAAATTCATCCGGGAAGGAGCATGGGCGGACGGTATAAACTCGTATTCTGGGGCGCTATTCTCGTGGCAGCAGCCGCGACGTTCGGCGCTTACAGGCTTCTCGCCGCAAACAGCCGCGCTGAGGTCGCAACGCGATCCGTGGTTGTGGCAAATCGTGACATCCCCGAGGGAGTCACGATCGATCGAATCGCTTTGTCGACCGCTCAATGGCCGATGCAGGCAGTGCCTGTCGGTGCATTCGCGTCGATCGATTCCGTTGCCGGACGCGTCGCGCGCGTTGCCGTATACAATGGAGAACCGATCGTCCCCGGGAGACTGGCTCCTGTAGGAACAGGACCGGGGCTCGAGCTCAAGATTCCTCCGGGACAGCGCGCCATGGCCGTGCGCATCAATGATGTCGCTGGGATCAGCGGACTGCTTCAGCCGAACAGCCGTGTAGATGTGCTCGTAACTATTCGCGACGACGCTGCGGCCGACAGGCAGGTGGCCAAGCTGTTCATGTCGAACATGCTGGTACTCTCAGTCGGCACGGAGATCCAGCGCGACGCGCAGGGAAAGCCGATCAATGCGGCGACCGTTACTCTCGCGGTGACGCCCGAGGAAGCAGAGCGGCTCGCAATCGCGATGAACACTGGTGCTATCCAGCTGGTTCTTCGCGGCTACGGCGATCCAGATAGCGTTCGCACTAAAGGCGCGTTCTCCGGAGACGTCCTGAATCAACTGAAAGGCACTGGCAGGGTGGTGCCCTCGCCGTCAAAGGCTGCGCCTCCGAAGATCGTCTATCGGCCCCTACCCGCTCCAAAACCGGAGCCAAAGAAGGAAGCGCCTCCGCCGCCGCCTGATTCTGCGCGCGTCGATGTCTATCGCGCAGGGAAGGCAGCGCAGCAGAAGTTCGACACAGTCACCAAGCGTTAATCACCAATTCGTACTCTTTCGTGGAGGTCCGTCTGAAAGCTCTCGCCACTTTCCGTAAGCTGTCCCTTATCGCCGGCGTCGCACTCGCAGCGACGCCGCCGGCGCCGGCCAGCGCACAGAGCGGACCCGTCACCAGGATCGACTTGCCTGTCGGTCGCTCGTATCCGCTGACGACTGCTGTTGGCATCACCAAAGTCTCGATCGCAAATCCGGACGTTGCTGACGTAGTCGTAGTGGGAACACGCGAGCTGGTGATCAACTCCAAGGCTCAGGGCGAAACAGACGCGATCTTCTGGCTCGCGAATGCAACGCGGCTCCACTATCGCATTTCGGTTCATTCGCCGTCCGACAGATCCCAGATCGCGCTCTACATCAAGATCGCCGAAGTACGCAAGGATTTTTCGCGACAGTACGGACTGTCAGGGTTGTATCGCAACAAGGGAACGCGCGTTGGAACGGGAACTTTCAATACCGACAACGCCTTCGACCAGCAGGGCAACATCACGCTCCCGAATGAAGCAGGGTTCCTCACGGTCCTGACTGACTTCGGCACGAAGCATCTCCTCGCGCTTCTCGATGCGGAAGAAAGCAGTGGCAACGCAAAAACGCTTGCCGAGCCCAACATCCTCGCAGGCAACAAGGATACGGCAACGTTCCTTGCAGGCGGTGAGATTCCGATTCCTATCATTCAGCCTGGTGAAGGTGCTGTCACCCGCGTGACGATTCAGTACAAGGAATTCGGCGTCCGTCTGCGCTTTGTCGGCGAGGTGTTGAGCGACAGCCTGATCAAGATCGCGGTAACTCCCGAAGTTTCGAGCCTCGATTTCGTCAACGGCGTCGATATCTCAGGATTCCGGATTCCAGCGTTCCGCACTCGCAGAGTGCAGACAACGGTGGACGTGCGACGCGATCAAAGCATGATCATCTCGGGTCTGTTCAACAACGAGCAGGAAAAAGTCAAAACGGGACTTCCCTGGATCAAGGATCTTCCGATCATCGGGGAGTTGTTTTCCAGCTCGCGCTGGATAAACAATGAGAGTGAGCTTCTCGTTGTAGTCACTCCAGTGATTGTCGATCCTCTCGATCCTCGTCCTCAGGATGTTCTCAAGCTGCTTCCCGATACGGCGTTGCCGGCTCGTGATGCAATCAAGAAACGTCTCGATGACGCATCGAAGAGGCCGCCGTCACCCATCATTCGCTAAAACCTGGTAACTAGATGCAACGTCGTGCGCTGATTGCGGCAAACGCAGCGGGTAATCCCGAAACTGTCGCAGGTATTCTGGCTCGTTTCGGTTTCACCCGCACCGCGCAAGCGGAAGATCGCGAGGCTGCCCTGGCGCAAATGCGTGAAGCGCATTTCGACCTTGTCATACTCCCGGTCGACGCAATCACTCCCGCCGAGCTCGTCTCGCTCGAGCGGGAGATTCGAAAAGACCCGAATACTTCGGTGATTGCTACAGCATACGCCGCCGAGCCGGACCTGATTGTCCGATCGATGCGCGCGGGAGTTCATGAGTTTCTCGTGAATCCTCCAAAACCCGAAGAGCTTGCCGGCTCGGTCGAGCGTCTCATGCGGAGAACGCGCAACGATACCGAGCAGGGAAACCTGATTGCGGTTTACAGCGGCAAGGGCGGGCTTGGCAGCACGAGCATTGCGGTCAACCTCGCTCAGTCATTTGCAGCTGTTCAGAAGGATTCGCGCGTCGCACTTGTGGATCTCGTCGTAGCAGGAGGCGATGTGAGGGTATTTCTCAACCTCAAGCCGTCATACGACATCAGTCATCTGATTGCAAAAGGCAGTCAGGTCGATGCAGAGCTTTTGAATTCCGTGCTCACTCCCTGCCCTGGCGGAGTGTGGGCGCTGCCGACGGGCGACAGTCCTGAGGACCAGGACATGTTCGATTCAGCCGCGGTGAGCTCGATTCTCTCGCTGCTCAGGCAGCATTTCGCCGTCACCGTTGTGGACTGCGAGCATCATCTCAGCGAGGCGACACTGACAGCCCTCGACGCGGCCGATCGAATCGTGCTCGTAACGCAGCTCACGGTCCCGGCGCTTCGCAGCACTCAACGCTCGCTCGCGGTGTGCCGCAGACTTGGTTACGACGAATCCAAGCTCTGCGTCGTTATCAACAGGTATCAATCAGGTGACGTTTTACCTGTGAAGGATGCAGAGGATCTGCTGCAGGCGCAGATATATTGGAAGCTTCCGAATGATTATCGCCTTTCTGCCGCATCGCTGACTCGCGGAGTTCCAGTTACGACTGAAGATCCGAATTCGAAGCTCGCGCGTAGCTATGCTGATCTGGTGAAGAAGCTGAGTGGGATGAGTCCGGGAGCGTTCACGCGAGTACATGAAGGCAGCGGCCGCTCTCGGCTGCAAAAGCTGTTCGGAACCGACAAGGGAGTGAGGAATGTCTCTTAGGGATCGTTTGACGCGAAGAAGCAATGGCGGGGGTACGCCGGTTCTAGCGCCGACAACCGAGCCGGCGACGACGTCCACGGACGTCACAGCCATGCCTGGCTCGGCCAACAGGCCAACTCCAGTTCCGCGCATACCCAGCGCTACGCCTTCTTCTGGTATCTACGGGCGGCGGATCGAAGTCGAGCCGGTAAGCGCGATCGATCAGGTCAAGATCGACCTGCACCGCAAGCTCATCGAGCGGCTGGATCTCGAGGCCCTCGAGCAGATTCCCGACGAGAGACTTCTCAACTCGGAGATTCGCGCTGTTGTCATCGAGCTGCTCCGTGAGGAGTCAACTCCTCTCACGGTTGCCGACCGCGAAGACATCATCGAGCAGGTTCTCTACGAGATCACTGGGCTCGGCCCAATCGAGCCGATGTTCCGCGATCTCTCCATCAGCGACATTCTCGTAAACGGATCGAAGGAGATCTACATCGAGCGTGGTGGACGTCTTACGCGGGTAGCGACGTCTTTCCGCAACGATGCGCATCTGATGGCAGTAATCGATCGAATCGTGAGTCGCGTTGGCCGGCGAGTCGACGAATCCTCTCCGATGGTCGATGCGCGTCTGCCAGACGGCTCACGTGTCAACGCGATCATTCCCCCGCTCGCTCTCGATGGACCGATCCTCTCGATTCGTCGTTTCGGAATCGATCTCTCGGTTCAGAAGCTAATCGACAACAACACGATGAATCCGGCGATGGCATCGCTTATCGCAGGATGCGTCGCTGCAAGACTCAACATTCTGATTTCCGGCGGAACCGGCGCAGGAAAAACGACGCTGCTCAATGCACTAGCGTCGTTCATCCCCGCCGATCAGCGTATCATCACCATCGAAGACGCGGCCGAGCTCAGACTGCAGCAGGAGCACGTCGTGCGTCTCGAGACACGTCCGCCGAATGCCGAAGGCGAAGGTGAAGTAAAAGCACGCGATCTCGTGAAGAACGCGCTGCGTATGCGTCCTGACCGAATCATTGTCGGTGAGTGCCGATCAGCAGAAGCGATCGACATGCTTCAGGCAATGAACACTGGTCACGAGGGCTCGCTCACTACGGTCCACGCAAACTCGCCGCGTGACGCACTTGCGCGTCTCGAGACGATGATCCTGATGGCCGGTGCAAACCTTCCCGACCGCGCTATGCGTGAGCAGATCTCATCTGCGCTCGACCTGATCATTCAGGTGACTCGTCTTGCTGACGGTTCGAGAAAAATCACGAGCGTCGTCGAAGTCACCGGAATGGAAGGACCAGTCACTGCAACGCAGGAAATCTTCCGCTATCGCAGGCGTGGAATTACCCCCGAAGGCCAGGTCATGGGTGATTTCGAGACCACCGGCGTGCGTCCTCAATTCATGGAGCGCCTGCGCGTTGCAGGTGTAGAGATTTCCAACGACCTCTTTGCTGAGGCAGTTCTGCGGTGATCCTGACTCTCACAGCCATCTTCTTCGCGACGATGGCCTTTGTGGTTGGCGGTTATGTCCTCATCAACCGCCGCACCCTAGAGGCTGCCGAGGTCGCGAGGTCGCGTTTGCGCGCGGCCGAGGGCGGTGCAACCGCTACATGGCGGCTCCTCAAGGAAGAGAAGATCAGCGATGTTCCCTTCCTCAACCGCCTCCTGAGCGGGCGAAGCTGGGTGGACGCAATCAGCGTCCAGCTGATGCGCGCCGGGTCCGAGCTCAAGCCGGTGACGTTCCTCATGATCATTCTGATCTCAGGCTTGATCGGAATCATCATCGGAGGACGAGCTTCGGGTCTAGGGGCAGCGTTCTTCATGGTAGCCGGCTGGCTGGCTCCGTTTCTCTGGCTTCGACGCAAGCAGAAGAAGCGGCTCACGGAGTTCGAGCAGCAGCTTCCCGATGCTATCGACATGCTCGTAAGCGCGATGAAGGCTGGATATTCATTCCAGGCGGCGACGCAGTTCATCGGCGAAGAAATGATTCCGCCGCTCGGCCCGGAGTTCGCGCGCTTCTATGACGAGCAGAGACTTGGCGTCGACGTTCGTACTGCACTGGTTGGGATGCAGGGACGACTCGACAGTCTCGACCTCAAGATGTTTGTAACTGCTGTTCTGATTCAGCGTGAGACCGGCGGTAATCTTGGCGAAGTTCTGTCCAATCTCGCTGATCTCATTCGACAGCGCATTGCGATGCGCGGTCAAATTCAGACGCTGGTAGCTGAGCCGAAGCTTTCGGCCCGGTTTCTTGCCGTCCTGCCAGTGATTGTGTTCATGGTGCTGACGCTGATGAATCCGCATTTCTTCGACGCGATGACAGCTGAAGGAGGCATCGGCCGATTAGTGCTCACCACTTCGGCGATCATGGTGGTAATCGGGTACATGATCATGATGAAAATCGCGGACGTCGACATATGACCGCTTCAGTTTTTCTTTTTGGGCTGATCATCATTGCTGTGGCCGCGGGTGCTGTTGCACTCGGGCTGCAGATGCGGGAGAAGTCGCGCCAGGAAGTTGTCGACCGCACGCTTGGAGTAAGCACAAATGCGGAAGTGCGCCGCGCGATTCGTCGCGGCCTTGGTGCCGAGGATGAAAACTCGCTGCGCGCCCGGATGCTCAAGAAGGCGCCGTCAGTCTGGTCTCAGAACGAGACCGTTCAGCAGCGCCTCGTCAAGGCAGGATACGATGGCCCGATCGCGCCACTTGTCTACAGCCTCGTACGAACGGGCGTTCTCATTGTTCTGCCGCTGATAGCTTTTATCCTCCTCGCAAACACGTCCTTTGTCAAAGTGCTTGTAGGCGTTGGCGGGGCTGCGTTGTTCGGGCTGATGCTTCCCCCGTTTGTGCTGCTCAGGCTTGAAGCCAGACGGCAGGAGCAGATTCGACGGTCTCTTCCCGACGCTCTCGACCTTCTGGTGGTTTGCGTGGAAGCGGGAATCAGCCTCGATGCTGCAATTCTTCGTGTTGCGAAGGATCTCCTTTTTGTGCATCCGGCACTTGCCGGAGAGCTCATGGTGGTGAGCCGAAAAACCAACGCGGGCATGACTCGCGAAGATGCGCTGCGAGGCTTGTGGGATCGGACAGGAGTCGACGAAGTTCGCGCGCTGGTTGCGAGTCTTCTTCAGAGTGAAAAGTGGGGTTCGAGCTCGTCTCGCGTTTTGAGAGTTTCGTCCGAGACTTTGCGGAGAAAGCGCAGACAGAGCGCCGAGCGGCGGGCTGCAACGGCTCCGCTCAAGATGATTGTGCCGATGGCAATCTTCATCTTCCCCGCACTTTTCGTTGTCATTCTGGGTCCGGCTGTCATACAGATTGTTTCGGCTGGTAAATGACGAAGTCAGGTGGCCGTCTTCACCGTTTCAGGAAATCTGAGAGAGGCGGAGCTCTAATCGAGCTCGCCGTAGTTTTACCCGTACTGATTCTTGTAGCGATCGGAGTGATGGACTACGGCAGGGTTTTCTACACGTCGATTGCTGTTTCGAACGCCGCGCGCGCAGGCGCAGAGTGGGGCTCTTACAGCGAAGGCGCGAGAAGCGACAAGTTCGCCGAAATGGGTGACTTCGCGAAGCTCGAGGGCGCCCAGGCCGCGACCATCACGGTAACCGCTAACCGGGTGTGTCGGTGCGGCCTGACAGTTGTTACATGCTCCTCAACGTCGGACTGCGGCGGCGGTTACGGCCCTGCAGCTGAGTTTGTTGAAGTTACGGCCTCTAAGACGGTTACGCTGTTCCTTAAGTACCCTGGTCTCCCGACAAGCATCCCTATTTCACGTACGGCAACTTTCAGGTCGAAGTAGTATTATTGGGTGTTGGCTGCCCCTTCGGAGGAAGCACCTTATGAATTCCCGCTTTGTAGTTTCTCGCGGCCCCAGACGCCTCTCGATTACCGATCAGCGAACTGGCGCAATGCTCGTTTTTGTGGCCATTGCGATGGTGACCATGATGGGCTTTCTGGCTCTGACGATCGATGTCGGCTCGGGCGGAAGAAACCGCCGCATTGCCCAGACCGCCGCTGATGCAGGCGCGGTTGGGGGCGCAGCCGAGATAAAGAAAAAGAACTGGGGTCTCATTTCAGGCGCTGCGCTGGCCGAAGCAGTGAGAAATGGCTTCGATGCGTCGGAAGTCACCGTCAACTACCCACCGGCAACAGGGCCGCACGCGGGCGACAACGCCTACGTGGAGGTTCTCATCGACCGAACCATACCGTCGATATTCGGGAGCTTTTTCAACGTATCGTCGATGAACATCCATACGAGAGCGGTGGCCGGAACCGGAGCCCACACGCTCAACTGCCTCTTCACCCTCGATCCCAGCGGAGCACAGGCTCTCGAGGTTACGAACGGCTCGGAGCTGACTACAAACTGCGGCATTACGATCAATTCGACTGATCCCAATGCTCTCGATACCCACAGCAGCGGTACGATCGATACGCAAGGCGGTGGAATCGCGATCGCGGGTAGCTGGAGCGGAAATAAAACGCCTGTGCCGACTCCCTCGACTGGCACATCTCCGGTTGTCAATCCACTGGCAACACTTGCGATGCCTTCGATGGGAGCCTGCACCAACATTGGCAAGCTCACGATCACCAAGGACACCGCACTAACTCCTGGCGTCTACTGCGGTGGACTCGATGTCTCATCAAAGACGGTCAACCTTGCAGCGGGCACCTATTTCTTCGCTGGCGGTGGTGTGCATATCGCGAACGGCGGTGTGCTGAACGGGACGGGCGTGACGCTGGTGAACACAATCGACCCGCTTGGTACTTACGCCTTTGGTCCGATCGATTTCGGAAACGGATGCAAGACCACGCTGAGCGCTCCCACCTCCGGATATTTCAAGGATGTGGTGATATTTCAGGATCCAGCCGCACCGGCGAACGTGGAAAATTTTTTCGCCTGCTCAAGCGATAATCCGCCGGAGCTGACCGGTATCCTTTATTTCCCAACCCAGAAAATCACGTTCAACGGCAGTAATACAACCACCCAGATCAATGGGTCGGTTATCGCAAAAAATGTTGAGATCGGCGGTAAGGTCGACATCATCAATCAGCTCGGAACCAACACAACACTGCAGCGTTTTACTCTGGTAGAATGACATTCAGCTGTCCCCGTCAGATTGCAAATCGAGAGCGCGCCGCCGGGTTGCGGACGCTCTCTCGTTTTCGCCGTCGCTTTCTGCGCGACGAATCCGGCGCAGCCATGGTCGAGTTCGCAGTCGTGACGGCATTCATCTTCATTCCGATCGTTTTTGGCATTCTTGAGTTCGGCCGCATCACGTGGGCAAAGGACATGGTGACCACGGCTGCACGCGAAGGAACTCGCTACGCGATCGTCCATGGAGCCGACTACGATTCCTCCGGCCTCGGCTCGTCGTTCGACTCTGCATCCGTCGCTACGTACGTCATCGGGAAGACCCAGCTGAGCCCAATCACAGTTTCAACAACGTGGACCGATGACAAACAGGCTGGTGACACGGTGGTTGTCGTTGTGCGATACGTTTACACGCCGATTGTGAAGGTGCCAGGCCTCCTGACATCAAAGACAGTTACCGGATCGTCGACACAGATTATCCAGTACTGACGCACCGCGGTTACCGACCGCTTATTTTCCGCGCATGATTCTGCGCAGACTCTTCGATACAAAACTCGCTCAGGCCAGCTACATCATCGCATGCGACCACACACGCGATGCGCTCGTTGTCGATCCCAATAGAAACATTGCTCAGTATATCGAGGCACTCGCTGAGCAGAAGCTGAGTCTTGTTGCGGTGACGGAGACGCACATCCACGCAGATTTTGTCTCGGGTGCTCGAGAGCTCGCGAATGTCACCGGCGCTGCGCTCTATCTATCAGGAGAAGGCGACAGCGACTGGCAGTATGGCTTTTCAAATGAAGCGTCGATCCTGCACGACGGCGACACCCTCGACATCGGAGAGGTTCGCATTCAGGCGCTGCACACACCTGGACATACACCCGAGCACCTGACGTTTCTCGTCACGGACACGCCGGTCGGGAACGAGCCAATCGGAGCACTGACTGGCGATTTCATTTTCGTCGGCGACGTTGGTCGACCGGATTTGCTCGAGCGGGCAGCAGGAATGGCAGGAACGATGGAGAAGGGCGCACGTCAGCTTTTCGCGTCCCTCCGCGAATTCAAGAAACGTCCCGATTATCTCCAGATCTGGCCCGGACACGGCGCAGGATCCGCCTGCGGCAAAGCACTTGGCTCCATGCCGCAGTCGACTCTTGGTTACGAAAGGCTCTTCAACTGGGCGCTGGTCGAGAACAACGAAAACGCATTCGTTCGCGAAGTTCTTGCCGGACAGCCTGAACCGCCAGCGTACTTCGCGAGGATGAAACACATCAATCGAGACGGGCCTGCTCCGTCTCCGACATCGGTGCCGCCAGCGCTCGATTCATCCGCACTGAAAAAAGCAAAGGATCCAATCGTCGATACGAGAGCCGCGCACGAGTTTGCGCTCGGACATCTCAGGAACTCGATCAACATTCCGCACGGCAAATCGTTCCTGAAATACGCGGGCTCGCTTCTGCCCTATGATCGTGATCTCTTTTTTATCGGCAGCGCAAGCGAAGACGACAGGCGTACTCTCGCAGGCGAGCTCGCTCTCATTGGTGTCGAAAGAATCGCAGGTGTGATTCCACCTTCAGAGCTGAGCGAAGGCCTGATTACACTCGAGGAAACCACCGTCGATAAAGTAGGATCCGACGGCGTCGCCGCCATTCTCGACGTACGATCGCGAAGTGAATTCGAGGCGGGCCATCTTCCCAACGCTGTGAACATTCCCGTCGGTGAGCTTCCGCAGCGGCTCGATGAAGTACCTGAAGGCGAGCTCGTCGTACACTGCCAGGGTGGAACGCGATCAGCCATTGCGGCGAGCATTCTGCAACAGTCCGGCAGAGATGACGTATCGAACATGCTGGGCGGATTCGCAGAGTGGGAGCGCAAAGGCCTCGCTGTGGAGAAAAGCAACGGCCAGGGTTAGTCCATGAGTCATCCGATGGTGCCAATGCGCATGCCACGGATGAAGGATCGACCGGAGACGTGGCGCGACAGGCTTACGGCGCTCCGCTACATCCCGCGGCTGGGCAAGCTGATCTGGCAGACGCATCGCGGCTATACGGTGAGCATGATGCTGCTCCGCCTCGTACGCGCATTCGTGCCGGTCGCGACATTCTGGGTCGGCAAGCAGATCCTCGATACCGTGATTGCCGTTCGCGATGGGAAAGCGGAGCTATCCGAGCTCTGGCGATACGTCGCAATGGAGATCGCCATCGTGGTGCTCGGCGAAATCCTCGCGCGCGCATCCTCGATGATCGAAAGCCTCCTCGGCGATTTGTTTTCGAACGTCATGAGCGTGCGACTCATGGAGCACGCGTCGACGCTCGATCTCGCGCAGTTCGAGGACCCGACATTCTACGATCACCTCGAGCGCGCGCGCCGACAGACTGTCGGCCGAATCGCGCTGATTTCGCAGGTTGTCGGCATTACGCAGGACGCGATAACGCTCATCACGATTGCAGGTGTGCTCATCGCCTACAATCCGTGGATATTGCTTCTTCTGTTCGGATCAGTCCTGCCAAGCTTTGTCGGGGAGACACGATTCGCGTCGCTCGGCTATTCCCTTCTCTTTCGGTGGACGCCCGAAAGACGGCAGCTCGACTATCTCCGTCTGATTGGCGCGAGCGACAAAACCGCGAAAGAAGTCCAGATGTTCGGTCTTGCACCATGGATCATCGATCGATACAGCACGCTCGCGCAAGGATTCTACGACGAGAACAAAAAGCTCTCGATCAAGCGAAGTCTGGTTGGAACGGCGCTCTCGTTCATTGGTACGTTCGGATATTACTTCACCTACGTGCTGATCATTCTGCGAGCGGTTGCCGGCGCGATCACACCGGGCACGCTCATCTTTCTTTCGGCATCATTCGCTCGCGGTCGTGACACTATCCAGGGAATTCTTCTCTCGGCATCGGGTGTCTACGAGCAGTCCCTCTTTCTGCGCGATCTGTTCGTGTTCTTCGAGATGACGCCGACAATTACGTCTCGTCCTGACGCACGGCCAGTTCCCTACCCGATACAAAAGGGATTTGTCTTCGAGAATGTCGGCTTTCGATATCCCGACACCGATCGCTGGGCAATCAGAAACGTTTCTCTGACGCTCACGCCTGGTGAGCGCGTAGCGCTCGTGGGTGAAAACGGCGCAGGTAAGACGACAATTACAAAGCTGCTTGCGCGATTATACGACCCAACCGAAGGACGTATTCTCCTCGATGGCAGAGATCTGAGGGAGTACGATCTCGTTTCGCTGCGCAACGCAATCGGCGTGATCTTCCAGGACTTCGTGCGCTACGACATGCGCTTCGATGAAAACATCGGCGTTGGCGAGATCGAATCGGTCAGAGCGCAGCTGGCCGCGGAGAATGGAGTGCCTGAAAGCATCGATAACGCAGCGAAGAATTCACTCGCCGCCTCTCTTCTTCCGCGGTTCCCGCTTGGCTATCGGCAGATGCTTGGACGCCGCTTCGAGGAAGGTGTCGATCTTTCAGGAGGAGAATGGCAGAAAGTCGCGCTTGCACGCGCATATCTGCGTGATGCTCAGGTTCTGATTCTCGACGAGCCAACTGCTGCACTCGATGCGCGCGCGGAATACGAAGTATTTCTCCGATTCTCGGAGCTGGTTGCCGGACGCATGGCGATTCTCATTTCGCACCGGTTCTCCACCGTGAGGATGGCAGATCGCATCATTGTCCTTCGCGGTGGGACAGTAGAGGAATCAGGTACACACGACGAGCTCGTCGCGAAAGGAGGACTTTACGAAGAGCTGTTCCGCATGCAGGCAGAAGGTTATCGCTAGCCGGGCGCTACCTTCACGCTCGACCACTTCGACGGATCGAATATTCCGTCCGGAAGATCCGCGTTGACCGTTACGTCCTCGTACTGCTCGCGGAAGTAAGGCTTTCCGTCGCGCGTGGAGACAAACTCGTGCGCGATGGGAAAGCCCTCGACATCCTTGTAGTCGCCCACGCGCGTGTCCGTCACGACGGTCTTGTCACCGCGCTTCTCCTGCTGAATCACGCGCACAAGTAGCAGCCGATCAGCATCGATCCAGACCTGATTCGACTCGACATCGCCGTCGTCCGCTCCAACGACATACACCTTCTTCTTATCGAGTTTTGCACTGCGAAACTTTTCGAGATCGATCTTGAGCGAGTCCAGTCGGCGCATCGTCACTTCTACCGGGATCGCATACACGTCAGCAGTCAGCGTCAGTATCGCCTGAATCGACCGGCGTGAATCGACTCGCTTTCCATTGTCGAACGTCGTCACGCGATTGTTGAGGATGAGCAGGCCGCTCTTCGATGAAAGCGGCTCAAAGTCGATTCGCAGCTTTCCCGGAACCGACAGATGCTCTACCCATCGCGATTTCTGCTCGCCGCCGGACTGCGTGTAAAAGGTGTTCGATTGAGTAAAGCGAAGACTGCTATACCAGTTCCCGGCGTACCGGTCGTGCATCTCCCTGATGAGCTCGCTTGCCGATGCGACGGAAGGAGTGGCCGCCTCAACCTCAGCCTCAACAGGGGACTCCTCGGTGCTTTGAATGGCTGCCGAACAGCCGGCGACAAAAACGAGCAGAGCTGTGCCAAGTGCTTTCATAACTACTTTCCGTCGAGCTGACCGTAATAGATGCCGTTAAAGAGGAACTTGAAGGCTCCATGTGTCTGACCCCTGAAATGGACCTGAGGTCCATAGAGCACTACAGTGCCTTTGCCCAGCGAAGCAGTGACGATTTCAGCGGCTCCGTCGAGCACTTTCTGTCCCCATGCCCATCCGCTGCGAAGCGGAGCCGGACTGTCGAACCACGCGACTTTGCGAACGCCGCGATCGGACCTGATCCGAAACGCAGGATTGTTGTCGAAGAAGATATCCGCGCGCTCCGACTCTCCCCACGCAATTGGATTCGAGTTGTCGACAGCAACTGAAAGAACAGATCCGGGAACGTAGTACTTCGATCTTGGCAGCGGTTTGTCATCTTCACCAACGATCGCGTCGCTCAACGGAAGCTCGAGACGATACGCGATCTCTGATGCATCGCCAAGTGCGAGGAGAGTTCCTCCGTTTTCGACGAACGACTTGATGCGCGGGAGCGACTTCGCAACCGTAATTCTTCCCAGATGGGAGCGATACTGCTCTGGAATTTTTTCAGGCGCGGGCTGAGACCGAGCCTGAAAGCTCGTGGCTGAGTCAGCTGGCGCAGACAACACCGCACCATCCGGCAGAATCAGCACGTCGTACTTCGCGCCCAAGTCGGAATTGTCGATGTCATTAGCATAAACGACATCGTACGGGAACTCGAACTGATCGAATACAAACCGCATCCATCCGGATGAGATCTCGCCCCCGTAAACATCCCACAATGCGACACGCGGAATGTGAAGCCGCCTGAGCGTGCTCATTTCCGGCGCAGAGGAAACTGCGTTGAATCTGAGACCCCGCTCTTTTGCGATTGTGCTGATCAGTGACGGTGTATTCCCACTCGACCGAATGAAGAACGTACCTGGCGCCTGCGACAGCGAGTAAACCTCCCCGCCCGCTTTGAGCAGCCGGTTCACTGCGGCGTACGCGTCGTTCGCCTCGCGACCAAGTGAATACCATGCCGCCGTTGCTGGAGCTGTTACAGCAGGCACCGGCGCGAAACCAACAAGTTTCTCAAACGGTCCGGTGAAGGGATCGAGAAGCCGATCGAACTTTACGCCCATCTGATACGCGAGCGTCCATCCAGCGTTGTCGTAAGGGGGAGTTGGAGGTCCGCCAGGATATGGTATGTCGTCAGGATGATTCTGCGGCTCGAACATGTCGAGCACATGCGGCCTGAACGCCTGCGCTGTCTTCACCACATAAGAGCCTGCGGGATACGACTTTCCGGCGACAGTGAAAGCGGATGTGGCACGATGAATCGTGATTCCGTTTTTCACGAGCGTGTTGATGAATCGAACAGCGGTGGCAAAATCGGCCTGATCGGCAGGAACTATGTAACCTCGAGGATCGCGAGCGTCGCGCTCGTGTAGAACCGACACATACTTCGCCGGCTCACCCTGCTGTTTTGCCTGACGGTCGCGCGCAACAACCTGCTTCACTGCATCGACTCTGAGCGGCTTGAGCGTCCACGAATCAGTGTTGCCGCGATCGATTGAGTTCTGTCCCATCCTCCACGCGTTGTAGAGGAAGTCTTCACGATACTTCGACGCGATATCCATCACCGCGCGATTTGCAGAAAGCTCGTACTGGATCGACTGAGCGAAATGCCATTTCTGCGG
>JBKPNY010000107.1:0-17051 GCA_046732835.1 Gemmatimonadota bacterium
CATCGAGGAAAGCGATTCACTGTTGTTGTCGCGCGAGCAGACGGAAGCGATCGACTCAGCCCACAAGGATTATCTGGCCGGCATGGATTCGATCTGGACTCCGTTGGCCGAGACGCTCGCGGCGTTGCCGGACAAGTACGATTCGAAGGCGGCACTGAAGATTCAGGAAGACGCAATCGATCGTGGGTGGGAGTACTCGCGCCTTCATGTCCGTCGGGTTGTGCCCACAATCTTGAACCCATTGCAGATGAACATTGCGCCGGGCACGGTGACTCTCTACCTCAAATCAGATAAGCCAATTCGTGTGAGAACCTATACTTATTGATAGTTAGATCGCAGGTTGTGCGCGGGACACTGTGTCGGATGAAATGATCAGTCCGCTGAGACGTCGGCGAAGACGTACGCGCCACATCCAGTAAATCAGGATTAGCAGGGGAGCGAGACCGAGCGCAAACATCAACGGCGCGACATGGTCCATGGGTGACCCTTACGAGTGCAGACGGACGTTGTTTCAGCGTGAGAAAAACCACACCTTAAGGACGTGAATAAAACTCTGTGGGTCGTCGTTGTGGCCGAGGCAGTCCTGGTGTGGTTTCTGATTGGACACCGGAAACCAGCTGTCATTTTTCGAGAGCGCGCCACTCCAGAACCACGCTCAATCGCTCGGGTACGCGAGCTCGATCATTTCAACAACCTGGAGTCCTGCGACTTTGAAACACCGCATGTGGCAGGGGAATCAACGTCCCTGAAAGCAATCAGTGGAGGTTTTGCAGTCTCGCTTCCCGGGCGATGGCAGGTTACGAACATGGACACCGCCAAAGCTCCGTTCCACAGGCCTGTGATTACCTATACGAGTGAGAGGAATGCTCGTGTGTCAATTGCACACAATGCTTCAAGCGGCGGACGCTCGTTTATGGCTGATCCAAAGACGACAGAACCGTTACCGGCACGATATTGTGAATCGGTAGTCGACTCGGCAGGCATCATCTGGTCCTCGTATCCGCCCGACGTCCGGATTCCAGGGCCACTCGGCCGGGGCCGCTCAATCGCGTATGGCGACGCTGTTACTGCAAGGGGGCAGCGCTACAAGATTGATATCGGTTCCTGGTCGGAGGGTGAACGCGATTCACTCGCTGCAATCATCTCCGCAGCAGTCGTGAGCCGATAAGAAAATGCGGTATTGCGTGTTGGCCATTGTCGCGCTGTTCGCAGCATGCGCAAGTCAAACGCGCAATGATCCAGTTCGTCCACCGGGCGATGTTGTCGTCCTCGCCTCGCGAATACTCGATCCAGCAACTGCGAAATACAGTGGAGCCTCGGCGATCATTGTGCGTGGAACGCGCGTTGTCGGTGTAGTGCCGCGTGATGCGTTCCAGCGTCAATCCGGCGACAGCGTTATTGACCTTGGCACCATGACGGTTCTGCCGGGATTGATCGACGCGCATGTGCATCTCGCCATCGGAGGACCCTACAGGTCAAACGCTAAAGCGGATCTCGACGCAGGATTCACAACCGTTGCAGATCTTGGATCACGCACGAATCGGATGCTCAGCATTCGCGATTCCATCAATGCGGGATCCATTCCTGGTCCGCGGGTTCTCGCCACCGGAATGTGGATCGGAACCAAAGGCGGCGTCTGCGAATTCAACGGGCTCGGCATCGGTGGGGGAGCAGACTTGTTCAGACAGAGAGTTGTCGAGAACGCGACCGTCGGGGCCGATCTCATCAAGGTCTGCGTGTCCGGATGGCCGGCTGCATCCTTTGCGGAGCCCGACAAGTACGAGATCGCCGATGATGCGCTCGAAGCTGTAGTTAAAGAAGCTCACGTGCGAGGGAAGCGTGTCGTTGCGCACGACATCAGTGCCGGTGGAGTTCGCGCAGGAATCAAATATGGAATCGACGGGCTCGCACACACCGCATATCTCGATGAGGCCCTCGCGGACGACGTCGCGAAGCATAACATCTACATGATCACAACACTTGCCTCTCTTACCAGCGGAGATACATCTGCAGTTGGACGCGGATTGATTCGATCAATTGGTATTGCATCGAAGGCGAACGTGATGCTCGTGATGGGCACAGACGGCGGAGTGCTTCCTCACGGGCAAAATGCGGCGGAGCTCGTTGCTTTAACTCAGGCAGGACTGAAATCAGTCGACGCTATACGCACAGCAACCATCAACGCCGCCAAAGCACTCGCCATCCAGGATTCAGTCGGCCGAATCGCAAAAGGAATGAGCGCCGATTTGATCGCAGTCGAGGGCGATCCACTGCGTGACATCTCGGTGCTCACTCGAGTGAAGCACGTGATGCTTCGGGGCCGACTGGTTCGTTAATCGAGCGCTTCGACAACCTCTCCATCAAAGAGATGAATCACTCGCTCGGCCTCGCTTTCATATCGCAAGTCGTGCGTCACCATGC
Source organism: Gemmatimonadota bacterium (assembly GCA_046732835.1). Lineage (GTDB taxonomy): Bacteria > Gemmatimonadota > Gemmatimonadetes > Gemmatimonadales > Gemmatimonadaceae > UBA4720. Next base: position 2,422 of record JBKPNY010000107.1, read on the forward strand.
AGATTGTCACGCCGTCATCATGAAGCTGCTGGAGAAGCTTCATGATCAGCTCGCCATTCCGTGAATCGAGATTGCCGGTCGGCTCATCTGCAAGGAGAAGCATCGGGCGGCCAATGATTGCACGGGCAACAGCAACTCGCTGCTGCTGGCCGCCCGAGATCTGCGACGGATAATGAGTTGCTCTGGTCCACATTCCCACGCGCTCGAGCGAATCTTTCACGCGCGCCTTGCGCTCACTCTCCAGGAGCCCGCGATGAGCGAGCGGCAGCTCGACATTCTCGGCAACCGTTAAATCGCCAATGAGATTGAATGACTGAAAGATGAATCCTATCCGGCGATTTCTTATGCGAGCACGATCGGCCGCAGTCAGCCGGAACACTTCGTGTTCGTCGAAGCGATAGCTGCCTTCAGTTGGAGTATCTAGCAGACCAATCAAGGACAATAGTGTGGTCTTGCCCGATCCCGACGGGCCGCTGACCGCCACATACTCTCCGCGCGCTATCGTGAGCGACACATTGGACAGCGCGCGTGTTTCTACATCCGCTGTGCGGTAAAGCTTCGTGACGTTTTCGAGATGAATGAGATCGTCAGCGATTGACGACATGTCCCTGCTTCACCTTCATCCGGATGTCGCGCGTTGCACGCCAGTCTGCGAGTGGATCGTCGCGCAGCACAAGGAAGCTCGCTTCGTAACCGGGAGACAATGATCCGATCTTTCTCTTTGGAAAAATTGACTGCGGTGTAGTCACACTCCACATGCGCAGCAATTCCAGATTGGAGAAGAGACCCGAGCGAGCGAGGGCAGCAAACTCAGTTGCAGCGGTAAGTGCCATCACGTCGCTGCCGATGAGCAGTGGAACGTTGTGCTTGCGCAGCAGCTGAATGTTGTTGATGTACTGAGTCTTCATGATCCGGTCAGTGACCGCGCTGTCTCCGTGCTGGATGAGCGTAGTGATAACGGTGACCTTCTTATCTGCAGCGAGCTTTGCGTCATCGTCAGTCAACAGGAACGGCGCCGGATTGTTCGTCCGTCCACCCGGAAGATGTGCGATCTGATCGACGCCAGCATTCAAGGCCGCGCGAAAGTCAAATGCGGTGAAGACATGGGCTGACACCTGAAGTCCGGCTTCATGCGCTCGCCTGACAATTTCCGGAACAAACTTGGGATCGATACCTACGTTGCCCTTTCTGTGCGGATCGTTCTTCATCTGCTCGAGTGCCTCGGAATTCTGCAGGTACACCTTCACGAAGTCAGGTTTGCCGCCGAGAAAGTACGGCCAGCGCCTTGCGATATCATCGTTCGATTCGACCTGCTCGATGAGGCCGGGATCCAGACTGTCTTTGACGTACTGACCCATTGGTCCAGGCATCTGCGCGCCGCGCTCGATGACCTCAACCGGGTGACCCTCGTGGCTGGTCCATCCCTGATTGGCACTTATATAGTCGAATGAATTCGGACGGTTGAGCTGCGGTCCGATGACCATTCGCATAATGGGCGCATTTCCCTGATCCTTTACGTAGAAGATTCCATCGTGCATGTAAGCCGCGATTGTCGGGCCGATGTTTGGATCGACCAGATGCTGGTGTGCATCGGCAAACGGTGGAACAACGAAACCTCCGGCGAGATCGATCGTTGAATCGATTTTGGCCGGCTTGCCGCCAAGAAAGACGTCATCAGCAGCATACATCGTCGTCTCGCGAAACCGCGTGCCGTCGAACCATTTACCATTGGTGTACGCAACGCCGTGTTCCGCCTGAGGAGTAGAGAGAGCTGTAGTGCAGGCAGACTGGAACAGCAGTAAAAGCGCTAATCGTCTGAGCATCGTTATCTCCGGTTTAGTTCATTCAACTCGCAGTGCTTCGATAGGCTCGATTCGAATCGCTTTCCACACCGGTCCGATGGTGGCGAGAATTGCGACCAGGAGAAACGCGACTGGCGTGATGATGAGCAGTGCAGGATCGTGCGGTGAAACGCCGTAGAGAATCGCCGACATGCGCTGCGGAATGAGAAGAACCGCAATCATTCCGATTGTCGTGCCGATGAGAGTGAGGCGTATCGAAGAAGCGGTTACCATCTTCAGGACATCGGTCGAGCTTGCGCCGAGTGCGCGGCGAATGCCGATCTCGCGCGTGCGCTGTGTGATGTTGTAAAGGAGGACGCCAAACAATCCGAGCGCAGCGAGAATCGTTGTCAGCGTGCCGAAGATCAGGCCGGCAAACGCACCGGTTTTGGCAGCAGTGTATGCGAGTGCGACACGATCCTCGAGCGAGCGGAAGCCGACAACCGGAATTGCTGGATTGATTGCGCTTACCTGCTTCCGTATCGCCTTCTCCAGGTCGTCGTCATCGCGAGTACTGCGCACGACAATCGTATAGCGCGGCACGAATACTCTCCGCGTCGATCGCCACAGAATCGGTCGCGGCTTATCGCCGAGCCGGCGCGATGCATTAGAGCTGCTGACGCCTATGACCGTCGCGGGTTGCCCATCGCTCCTGCCAATCAGGAGCTCACGCCCTATAGGCGATCTCGATCCAAAAAGAGCTCGAGCCAGCGTCTGATTGATTACTACTGGCTCGAGACCGGCGGTATCATGTGCAGAGAATGTCCGGCCTTCAGGTACCGGAATGCCGAGTGTGTTGAAGTAATCGTCGTCTGCAACGAAGAAGTCGGATGTGAGCCCACCTGCGTTGAGCGTGCGCGTCTCGCCATCGAGAGGAATCGAGCTCGAGAAACTCACAGCGCTCACGCCGGGCAGTGCGGTGAGCGCTGATTTCAGTGAGTGCGAGATTTCTCCAGATCGATCATCGATCGTGAAGACGAAAGAATTCTTCGTCTCGAAGCCAAGATCGATCGAGCGTGCCGAATCGAGCCCGCGATAGAGAAGGCCCGCTGCAGCGATCGCGACCACTGAAACCGCTACCTGAACGACGACGAGTGCCGAGCGAACCGTCGATCTGGAACCACCCGCTGCGCGCAGCGAGTTGTGACGATCAGGATTGAGATCGCGCCACCAAAGCTGGATCAGTGGTGCAAATCCGAACACTACTGCCGCAACAAGACTCACTCCCGCAGTGAAGAGAAGTACCCGAGTATCGAGCGATGGCTCGAACGACGGCGCGAAATCGAGAGGAGGCGTAAGCCGGGTCGATGCCCTGAGAGCAATGAATGCAATGGGGATCGATGCAATCGCGCCGAGCATGACGAGCACAAGACTTTCGGTTAGCAGTTGTCTTGCGAGGCGGCTTGCAGATACGCCGAGTGCGATTCGAGTGATGATCTCCTGTCTGCGCACGGTCATTCGGGTGAGCAGCAGGTTCGCGACATCAGCGCACGCAACGAAGAGAACCATACATACGCCAAGAAGCAGAAGTCTGCCGATGAGCTCGATGCGATCGCGTGACGCAAGCCACGGATTGATCGGTGCCGCGTTTGATAGAACGGTGTAGCCCGGTCCGAGCGCATGCTGAGCTTCGCTCACATTCGCGTCCGGCGTGAGCCGGGCGATCATGTTGATCTGGCCGCGTCGCTCTTCTAATGGAACCCAGAATGCGGGCTCGTATGTAAAGAGGCGAGTCCCATGAAAGTTTTCAGGGGCAACTCCGGCGATGGTAAAGGGAACGCCGTCGAGAAAGATGCTTCGTCCAATTATCCGCGAATCGGAGTTGAGGCTGTTCGTCCAGTATCGGTATCCGACTACAACACGCGACGTATCCCCCGTGCGATAGACTCTTCCGCGCTCGGCAGTTACGCCAAGAACGGAGAAGTAATTGTCCGATGTGTGCACGGAGTAGACGAGTGAAGAAGTCTTACCCGCTGTGACAGTGACGGAATGTTCAATGAACCCTGCTGCGTCTTCAAACGCAGGTATGTTTCGTCTGAGCTCCTCGAATCGCGCATACGGAATATTTCCGAGCGTCCCGGATCCCTGAGTCGAATAGATCGCGACGAGGCGATCGGGATCTCGAACTGAAAGCTTTTTGAAAGCGACGGGATCCACAAAACCAAACGCTGTCGCGTTGGCGCCTATTCCAATTCCGAGCGCGATGACGGCGAACGTGGTGAATCCTGGGGAGTGACGAAGCGATTTGAGCGCGTAAGCGACATCAGTTCGTAGATCACTGAGCCATCGGAGCGGCATCGACTGCCTGATGTCCTCCTTAAAGCTCTCTTCGGGTCCGAAGGAAATTCGTGCGCGTCGCTTTGCCTGTTCCAGCGAAGTACCATGCGACGTGAGGTACTGCTCCTCCATCGCGAGATGGAATCGCATCTCTTCTTCCATCTCGGCTTCGAGCTTCGCCTGGTTCCTGGGAGTCGCTCGCGACTTCCACCACCGGGAGATGAGGGAAATCATACCTAGAATGTCGACACCAAGGATGTCAGTCTCGGAACATGCGGTCGCTGCGTGATCATTTGGAGAGAATCAGCCTGAGGTAAGAACCAGCTCGACGGCGATAGAGAACCGCCGCCATTCATTCTCGACGGACGCGAGCTGCTTTCGGCCGAGGGGAGTGATCTCGTAGAACTTGGCCCTGCGGCCTTCGTCGGAGATGCCCCACTGCGCGTCGATGAAGCCTTTCCGCTCCAACCTGTAAAGCGCCGGATAGAGAGATCCCTGATTTACCTGCAGGGCATCACGAGAAACGTCTCCAATTCGTTTCGCGATCCCCCATCCGTGCAGGGCGCGGTTGCGAACGACTCTCAGAATGAGCAGGTCGAGCGTGCCCTGGAGCATATCGATTTTCTGGTCCAATCGATTCCTCTAATACCTAGAATGTCTACAACATGTTAGAGGGAGAAATGTTCGTCAAGGGCTTTTAACGACGCACGCCTCTCGGCGGCTTGTAGCTTGTAGCTATTCTAGCTTCTAGCGTTTTAGTGTGCTAAAACAGAAAGGCGCTGTTAGCTCGTAGCGAGCCAATAGCTAAAGGCGCAGTTCCGTTTTAGCACGCTATTAGCCAAGCGCTAGAGCTAGCTACAAGCTACAAGCCGCCGAGAGGCGCGCGTCGTTTAGACCGAAAGGAGGCGCGCAGCTTGCTGCGAGTATTTTCCATTAACCAAAACACTGGAGGAGCTAGATGAGCCCCAGTCAGTACGACGCCATCGTCATAGGTGCACGATGTGCCGGCTCTCCAACTGCAATGCTGCTCGCGCGCAAAGGCTACAAGGTGCTTGCGGTGGACAGAGCGACGTTCCCGAGCGATACGATATCGACTCACCTGATTCACCCGAACGGTATGGATTGTCTCCACCGTTGGGGTCTCAAGGAAAAAGTTCTCGATACCGGATGTCCGCCGATAAGGACCTACACCTTCGACTTCGGTCCGATCGTGCTCACGGGATCACCAGGCACAGCTGACGAGCCTGTATCATATGCTCCTCGACGAACAGTTCTCGACAAGATCCTCATAGACGCCGCTGCAGAATCCGGAGTTGAAGTGAGGGAGGGATTCTCGGTCGAAGACGTTGTCGTCGAGAATGGGAACGTCGTCGGAATCCGCGGACACGATCATGGCGGTGATACTCATACCGAACGCGCACGTGTAGTTATCGGGGCGGATGGCAGACATTCGGCGCTTACGCGCCACGTCCAGGTCGAGCAATACAACGAGCGCCCGATTCAGGAAGCGAGCTACTACAGCTACTTCAGTAATCTCCCGATGAATGGCCGGATGGAAACCTACATTCGCGGCGATCGAGGGTTTGCAGCGTGGGATACGAACGATGGTCTCACGCTTCTCGTAGGCGGGGCCCCCTACGCGCAGTTCGAGGAGAACAAGAAAGATCCGGAAGGGACATTCATGGGAATGCTGGAGCGCGTCCCGGAATTTGCAGAGCGGGTTCGGGGAGCGAAGCGAGAAGAAAGAATCTCCGGTACGGCAGTCCCGAATTATTTCCGCAAACCGTTCGGCGCTGGATGGGCACTGGTGGGCGATGCAGGATACAACAAGGATTTCATAACCGCACAGGGAATCAGCGACGCGTTTCGTGATGCGGAGCTGTGCTCGACAGCGTTGGACAATTGGATGTCAGGCGCGGAGCAGTTCGAAAGCGCGATGAGCACGTATCAGGCAACGCGCGATCAGCACGTATTCCCGAATTACGATTTCACGATCCAAATCGCCTCATTCCAGCCACCACCGCCCGAACAGCTTCAGCTGATGAGCGCTATGATGGCCAGTCAGGACGCGATGGATGGTTTCGCGCGCGTTTACGCAGGAGTGACATCGCCGGCAGAGTTCTACAGTCCCGACAATGTTCAGAAGATTTTTGCCGCCGCAGCGTCGTAAGTGACTCAAACGCAACAAACGGCGAGCTCGAGAGAAGCTCATCTCGATTCGCTGTACACAACTCAGGATACTGCGGGACTCGTGGGCGAGCTTCGCCACGAGCTTCACGTAACCGATTCTCTGTATCAGGCGGCTCTTGATTCCGCCGCAGCAGACTCTGCCCGGAATGCGATCCAGCGGGATCTGATCGTTCAGGCACTTTCATCGCCCGCACCACTTCCGCCGCCGTCGCCGGAAAGAATTCCGAAAGAGCTCGGATTCATCGCGGTACTCTTTGCGCTGTTTCTTGTACCCAAGCTTCTTCAGCGGTTCAGGATTCCCGGCGCGATCACAAGCCTCATCATGGGTGCCGCTGCAACCGCACTTGGCTGGTTCCCTCATGATCCCACGCTGAATCTTCTCTCGACTTTCGGGATTGTGGCGCTCTTTCTCTTTGCCGGGCTGGAGATCGAGTTCCATGAGCTCAAGGAAAACGTGAGGCCGCTGGTATTGCACGGCGCGATATGGGCGGGCCTTGCAACTGTTACTGCAGTTGTGATCGGCCTGATCATGGGAGCTACGCCCCGCGTTGCTGCGCTTCTTTCGCTGGCGATCGTAACGCCGTCGACCGGTTTCATTCTATCGTCGCTGAAAAGTTTCGGCCTGACAACAAGCGAGCAGAAAACTGTTCGAACCTACGCGGTTGGATCAGAGCTCATTGCGCTGGCTGCTCTGTTCTTCGTGCTCCAGGCGACATCGTCCACGCATCTGGTACTTGCTATCTCCGCAATGATCGGAGTTGTGATCGTGATCCCCATCATGTTCAAGCTCTTTGCGAAGCTGGTCGCACCATATGCGCCAAGATCGGAGTTTGCGTTTCTTTTGATGGTTGCCGTTGTCTGCTCGTACGCAACACGAATGCTTGGCGTGTACTACCTGGTAGGTGCGTTCCTGGTCGGAGTAGCAGCGCAGCGATTCAGAGGGGATCACCCCGACATGTCATCGGAAAAAATGGTGGACGCACTCGAAGCGTTCGGTTCGGTTTTCATTCCGTTCTATTTCTTTCATGCCGGCACGGAGATCACTGCTGAGCGACTTACAGGACGCGCCATTGCGCTGGGTCTTCTTCTCGTTCTGATATTCGTACCGTTGCGAATCGGTGTGATCGCCATGCATCGACGAGTTGCGTTGAAGGAATCCTTCGCCCTGTCGCGGCGGGTCGGGAGTGCAATGGTTCCAACGCTTGTTTTCACGCTTGTGATTGGTGGAATCCTCGACGAAAAGTTCGGCCTCGTGGGCAGCATCTCGGGCGCGCTGGTGCTTTACGCCGTTCTCAATACCACCATGCCGGCGTTTGTGCTCAAAGCACAGCCGGCGGATTTCGAGGATGTGGAGGCGCTCCCCCTGGAAAAGGAGCCGCTCGCCGAGCGTTGACGAAATACCATTGCGTTGGGAGGGAATAGGCACAGCTTAGAGGCTATGTCCACCACCCCTGTGAAGGTGGCCGCGGTGATCGCGTGCCTCATTGTATCGAGCGCGTGCAGCGACTCATCGGCACCCGGTCTAACGGGAAGCGCGAAAAATCTTTCCGAACTGGAAGCTCGCCTGGATACGCTTCGCGGAAGCCTCGGAATCCCCGGACTGGCAGTGGGAATTTCCGAAGGTGACAACATCGTATGGGCAAGAGGGCTCGGCTACGCGAATCTCGAGGCTCGTACGGTTCCTACACCGACAACAGACTTTCACCTTGCTTCACTGACGAAAGGATTTGCCGGGGTCATACTGGTAAAGCTGGTGTCGCAGGGTGTGATATCCCTCGACGACCCGATCAAGAAGTTTGGAGTCAACATTCCCGGCGATGCAGGAATTACGGTTCGTCATCTTGCCAATATGACATCCGAAGGAATACCGGGAAAAAATTTCAGTTACAACGGCGACCGCTTTGCGCTGCTTCAACAGGTGATCGAATCCGCGACAGGAAAATCGTTCGCGGTGCTTTTGAAAGAGCAGATACTGCAACCGCTGTCATTGTCTCGAACCGCACCGAATGTCGCGAGCAGCTCTTTTGCAACAACAGGCCTCGATCACGATGCGTTCCTCGCCAACCTTGCGGTGGGTTACACGGAGAATGGAAGCTCATTCACTCGAACCACGTATCCGGCATTATTCGGTACTGCGGCAGGCCTGATCTCCACTGTCGAAGACATGCTGAAGTTTTCGATCGCGCTCAATTCCGGCGGCCTGCTCACCGCATCTGAAAAGACGATGCTGTTCACGCCGGCAAAGAGCACCAGCGGGTCAACTCTGCCTTACGCGATCGGGTGGTTCTCACAGAACATTCGCGGAGTGGAGATCCAGTGGGGCTATGGCTACTGGACTGCTAATTCATCCCTGATCATCCGGGTTCCCTCGAAGCAGCGCACGTTCGTCGCTCTCGCTAACTCGGACGGACTGAGTGCGAAGTTCTCACTTGGGGCTGGTGACCTCGAGTCATCTTCGGTAGCGAGAGAATTTCTCGAGGCGTTCGTTTTCGGAGATGCGGTTCTCCAGTAAACCGGCGTTGTAACTTTTCGCGCTCCCGCTGATACTCTCTGGCAGGAGGGTCGGATGACCGCAATACCCCAGAGGGATTTCAAGCCAGTTGCTTCGTGGCGCCACTTCGGCGTTCTGGTCGCAATCATGCTCGTTGTGGCGGTGCAGGGACTCGTTCTGCAATCGAAGCAGAGTGTTGCCGATGCATCGTCGAATCATCTTGTGGTCTATGTCTCACTCATAATCATGGAGTGGGCGCTCGTTTATCTGGTATGGCGCGGCATCAGAAAGACCAATACGAAGCTCAGTGATCTTGTCGGCGGGAGATGGACCGCTCCGCGTGATGTCGTGCGCGACATCGCACTTGGTTTTCTCTTGTGGCTCATTCTTGTGGGAATTGCGATCACGTGGAAGTTGACCGCTGGTGGCGGCGGCTTGAGTGAATCGGTCGCGGCAGCGCTTCCAAAATCTCCAGCGGAACAGATAGTGTGGGTCTTTGTGTCCATCTCAGCTGGAATTGCTGAAGAAATTGTCTTTCGCGGATACTGCCAGCGACAATTCGAAGCGCTGACGCGCAGTCAGTGGAGTGCGCTCGGTCTGCAGGCGCTGCTATTCGGCGTTACGCACGGCTATCAAGGCGTCGACGCAATGGCGCGCATCACAGTCCTGGGCCTCGCGTTTGGATTGATGGCCGTGTGGCGCAGAAGTCTTCGCCCCGGAATCATCGCTCACGCGTGGACTGATACAGCCAGCGGATTGTTCTACCCTGGATGAACGATGCGTTCGCCGAATTGTACCATCGTCATTCTGCGGACGTATATCGATTCGCACTGTATCTCTGCCGCAATAAAGCTGACGCCGAGGATATCACGTCAGAGACATTCGTGAGGGCGTGGGCGGGAGCTGACAGAATTCGCATAGACACTGTGAAGAATTATCTCCTTACAATCGCGCGCAACCTTCACGTTCAGCGTTCGATGAGAAGTCGGCGGGAGACGCAGCTCGATGATGTGCATCGTGATCCATCGCCTGATCCACATTCCCGACTCGAGGCTCGCTCGGACGTAGAAGCAGTGCGTGAACGGCTGCTTGCGATGCGTGAGACAGACCGGGCAGCGTTTCTGATGCGCGTCGTAGACGAGATGTCTTATGAAGAGATTGCACGCGCGCTCTCGATTTCACTGTCGTCAGCAAAAATAAAAGTTCACCGGGCGAGACTTTCGCTCGCAGACATTCGTTGAGGTTCCCATGAAACCGGTATCGCGCGACATAATCGTCGATCTTCTTCCACTCTATATCGCAGGCGAAGTGAGTCCTGCTACGCGACAGGCAGTCGACGAATTCCTCGCAACCGATCGTGAGCTTGCTGATTATGTTCGCGATGCGCACAGGGAAATGTCGACTGGCGATGCTCGTCCCTCGCAGGATCTCGAGATGAAGACATTGAAGAGAACGCGCAAAGCGATTGCTCTTCAGCGCTGGCTCTTCGCGCTCGCGATCGCATTCACTTCAGTTGGATTGAGCACCGGATTCAAGATCGAAAATGGACGAATTACCGACCTTCGACTGGTAGCGATGGATCATCCGGCGTTATTGATCCCGTGTCTCGCCGGCGCGGTGATCTGCTGGATTCTCTACGCGCGCACGCGATGATCAGTGCTTTGTAAGCTCCGCCCATTGAACGTTGCACGTTCGCTCGTTCAGCGAGAAATAGAATCGCGATCCAGCGGATGCGAATCCAGGACCAATGGTTTTTACGAGCGGGTCTTCCATTCGAACGAGGCGTTTGCGCTCTCCAGATGTAAGCGACACGGACCAGATACCCTCATCGCGGAGTGTCTGACCAATCATCCAGATCGTGTCGGGAGTCTTCCATATGAGGTAGATAGCCTTCGGCTCATCCGGCTTCGGTGCGTACACGGTCGTCAGTGCACCTGAGTCAGCAGGGATTGTCTGAATGCTTCCGTCGAGACGAACGAACGCAATCGTGCGGCCATCCGGTGACCACACGGGAAGCTGACCGAAGTAGAGCTGCCATGCGGGTTTGCCCCATTGTCCTCGAGAATCGCGATGCATCACGAAAACTCCACCGCGCTCGAAGTCGTGCGCCCATGCAACAATCGATTTCCCGTCCGGCGACCAGCGAGGCACTCCACGATCTCCGGAAACGGCAAGGACATCCTGTATCGAATCACTGTCCAGCCGCTTTGCGAAAAGGTGACGCTTGCCCTTGACGTATCGATGCCACGCGAACTCCGCTCCGTCTGGAGAGAGCTCAGGAGCAAACTCAGCCGCTGAGTCCGTTGTGAGTTGCTCCTCAGATCCGTCGGCTATCGAACGCCTGTAGATATCTGCGTTTCCAGCGCGATTGCTGTCGTACATCAGCCACTTGCCATCGCGTGAGGCGCTCACGACCTCGATCACCTTGTTTCCTGTAGTGATCTGTGAGGCCGATCCCATACTTACCGCCGTATCGCGCGGAATTTCAACTGACCAGATATTCGCTTCCTTCGTTGACACAGAATACGCAACTCGATCTTCTGAGAGGCTGATTGACTCAGCTCGAATTCCCGTAGACACCGGTGCGCTGACAGCACTTCCGTTCGCTCCTATCGAAACCGCGTAGGATTCGCCGTCTCTTCCATCACGGTTCGAAAGAAACCAGAGAAATTTGCCATCGGCCGACCAGGCGGGGCTCTCGTTCTGAAACTGATCACCTGTTATGTCGACGGGCTTTCCTCCCGCTGATGGAAAAACAATAACGGAACTTGGTGCAGCATTTCCGAACAGCGGTCCGGGAGTAAATGCAATCCAGTTCCCTGAAACGCATGCGATCCAGGTTGAATCTGGTGACCACACACACGAGTGCAGCTGCCGGCCTTTTCCAACGAATCGCGATCCTGATCCCTTCAAGGGCTGCACGAACAGCGAATCGTTTCGCACAATTGCGATCGAATCACCAGTCGGTGACCAGGAAGCCGACCTCACCATCGAATCGTCAGGCGCTCCCTTCGCGACAACGCGTGCGGACCCGCCAAGTGCCGGCGACACATACGCGTTGTTGTTTGAGAGGAAGAGTATCTCATCATTATGAGGCGACCATCGAGGCATGAGCTCGACGTGTAATGAATCGCTCGTAAGCGGCAACGCTGCGCCACCGCCCGTCCCCTGGACGTAGATCTTGAGGTTGTTCGCATATCCCTTTGCGTAAGCGACGAAGCGCCCGTTAGGTGAGATGTCGACTTCGACCTGGAGTCCTTCTTCACGGGTAAGTGGAAGTGAGCGGCCGATTGTCGCTGGTCGCGCGGGACGCGACATCTCGAGTGCAGTGATTGCTGACATTGCTGCAACACCAAACAGCAGAGCGCCGACCAATGCAGCGCGACGCTTTCGCGGCATTGGCGGGAGATCCAAACGCGTTGCTGAAGTCTTCTCGACGCTTGCAGGTTTCGCAGGTTTCTTTCGCGGCAGAACTGGAGACGCAGGTTCCTTCATCCCCTTTGCGAGAGCGACAGTCTCCGGCGAAGGCTCGGCTTCGAAATCGCTTGCGAGTCGCGCGCGATATCCTTCGAACAGCGTGAGAGCACCAGCTCTGTCGCCAAGAGATTCGTGCAGCTTCATCACACGCCGCACGATTGTCTCATCATCGGGATTGATCGCGATGACACCACGCGCAATTGCAAGCGCACGCGTCAGCTCGCCTGATTTCTCCAGCTCATCGACTTTAGCCATCGCTGCCGTGGAGACCGCAACCTGTAATCGCGTGCGCTCTGTATCGAGCCAGCGTTGGAATCCATCGCTGTCGGATGGAAACAGTCCCGGCAGAAGCTCGCCGCGATAATTCGCGAGTGCTTCTTCCGGACGATTGTTGCGCAGCGCATCCCACACAGTCGCGAGATCAGTCTCGAGCATTGCGGGATCTATCGAGATCTCTTCGTCCCCGCGATTTCTTAGAACACTGTCGCCGAGTGCCTGGCGTAGAACGTATACGCTGTTTCGAAGCGAGGTGCGTGCGTGAGCCGCATCCAGATCCGGCCAGAAAAGCGCGAGCAGCATGTCGCGCCTGTGCCACGTTCCGGGCTTCGGGCTCGCGAGATAAGCGAGCAGCGCCAGCCTCTTCGGCTGGCGAAGAAGAGCGTCGAGCTCACTTCCATCACCCGCCCTGAGACGAATCTCACCCAGAATCTGGAGCTCGATCACAGGTAAATGATGGTTTCTATACGCGATTTCGCAACAATTCCTCGAACTCACGGTCAATAAACGGCTGTGACACGGCTCACTCACAGGGCCGGCCTAACCTCCGCCGATGTTCTTCACCCTAACCTTTGCGAGAGGAATCGGCGTATGGTGTCAGCTACTCCTGTTTCCCGGCGTGCGTTACTTGCCGTGGCGATAATCTTCGGGTCGGCATGCAGTCCGGATAAGGCTCCTACAATCACAGCGCCCGACGACGGCCCGGCTGCGATCGTCGGCGGAGTTCCAAATAGTGAAGCGGCAGCAGCCCTATCGGCCGTTATGGGCGGAAATGCCCAGGCCGTCGAAGCCGCGCCATCATTAGTCCCACCCGGTGCCCCCCTCGCTCCGTTTATCGAGGCGCGACTTTACGCGATAGCCAACGTTGCGATGCACGATGCACTGAATGCAGTTGTACCGCGCTTCGAGCGATATGCTGACACAGGACCAATCGAGCGAAATGCGAATGCTGCCGCAGCAGTTCTTACGGCAGCGCACGACGCTATCGTCGGCGCAGATCCGGGAGCCCAGACTGCAACTGACGCGTGGTATGCAGGTGCAATCTCCGGCTTATCGGGAAGCGCAGGATTCGCTGAAGGCGTTGCACTCGGTCACCGCGTTGCCGCTGCAATTATCGCGATGCGATCGGCAGATGGAACCGCAGGCGGTGGCGTAGCACCATACACACCTGGCACTAATCCCGGCGACTATCAATTCACGTTCCCGTTTAACACACCGGGCTTCGACTTCTTTGGCACTGGTGGATTTGCGGATGCGTCGATGTGGGCAGCGAGCGTAACACCGTTTGTATTGAACAGCACGAGTCAATTCCGCGTGGCGCCGCCGTACGGCGCAGCCTCGAACGCAGCGGCGGTTCAGACTGCGCAGTACACCCAGGATTACAACGAAGTGAAAGCATTGGGTTGTGCGGGCTGCACGGCACGGTCACCCGTGCAAACAGAGATCGCATTGTTCTGGGTCGAGAATACTCCGACTGGATTCAATCGCATCAGTCGAATCGTTGCCGAATCTCGCAACCTCGATGCTTGGGACACCGCACGGCTCCTGGCATTGCTGGAGATGGGCGAGTTCGACGCATATGCGGCGAACTTCGACTCCAAGTATTACTACAACTTCTGGCGCCCGGTCACGGCCGTCGCGCTTGCCGGCAGCGATGGGAATCCTGATACATCGCCCGCAGCAGGCTGGGAAGTACTCAGCTTTCCAACTCCGCCGGTTCCTGATTATCCAAGTGCGCACTCGACTGGTGGTGGAGCTGGCGCTGCAATCATAGAAGCGGTTGTTCCGGGACGGACCAGACCAATCACTACGACGAGCGGCTCGCTGCCTGGTGTGACTCGTACTTTCGCAACTGTTGCTGATGCGGCTCGTGAGAATGCCTTGTCCCGTGTCTATGTAGGGTTCCACTTCAGGCACGCGACCGATGTTGGCCTCGCCATGGGACGTGCAGTTGGAGAGTACGTTGCGGCAAATGCTTTGAAGCCGCTGAAGAAATAATCGGCGCAAAACCCGGTGAGTGGCGAGAAATGAGTTTCCAGAACTGAGTACTCAGTGCTGAGTTCTGGAAACTCATTTCT
>JBKPNY010000108.1:0-20497 GCA_046732835.1 Gemmatimonadota bacterium
CCGGCCTGAAAGAACGAAGAGTATCGGCATATGGCAGAATAAGCTCACCACGGAAGTACTGAAGCATCCCGGCTCCATCGTACGTCTCCCGAAAGACTACAGGTGACATGTTCATCACTGTACGCACGTGACGTCCAAAACTCTGAGGCGAGGAATAGTCGAGATAGTTTGCTACACTTGCAACTGAGAGTCCGGGATTTTCGAACAGCTTTGCGGCGCGGATCAAACGAGCAAGCGACAAGTATCTCTTCGGAGGAGGAAGTTCTGCCCGAAAGAAACGGCTCATGAGTGTACTTGGCAGAATGTTCAGCTGCTTTGCCATTTGTCGAACATTGTGAATCTGTGGAGTACTGCTGAACAGCAGCTCGAAAAACCTCCAGCAGTCCGCAGGAGCCCCGGAGAGGTCAGCACTCAGCTGGCCCAGCGCAGTTCTCTGCAAATCATTCGATCGTTCAGCAGCAAGGATCTCGCGAAGTGTCTGCCATCCTGATGGCTGACGTGCGTCGATGAGAATGCGAATACCGAGCTGTCCAAGTGAGAGAAGATTTTGAGGAGTCGAATACTGGTTCTCTGTCAGCAGTGCCATTGCAGGCACCCTCGGAAATTCGCGCACCATTGCAGCCATTCTCGCACTGCTCTGAAGTCCATATCTCGCAATCGAGATGAGGACAGCTCCCGCTCTTCTCTCCCGGAGATCAGCAAGCACTTCATCGAACGATTCACGATGAAGTGTGGAATACAGTCCCTCCCCTGCAGCGTCCACACGCTGTCGCTCACCTGGAGTGAGGATCGTCGAGACCGGCATCAGCCTTGGTGAAGGTTTTACCTGTAGTGACATGACCAGCTCCCGATGAGGTTATGTCCGACCGACGGAAGCGAGTATATCAATGCTGCGTCACTTCACCGTCACCCTTGAGCGTTTCGCGATCCTGGATAAGGGCACTTTCGTCACCAGGATTTGTATATTTCGATGTCAGGCGAAATGTGTCGGACGATCGCGCATTAGTATCCTTGCGGTACTAAATCGAGGAAAGTCCGGGCTCCGTGGGCAAGGCTGCCAGGTAACACCTGGGCATAGTGATCTATCACCGTGACGGAAAGTGCCACAGAAAACAAACCGCCCCTGAATCAAGGGTAAGGGTGAAAAGGTGGAGTAAGAGCCCACCGCGCTTATGGCAACATGAGCGGCACGGCAAACCCCGGCTGGAGCAAGGCCAAGAAGCGGCGAGAGTGCCACCTCGATCAAGACGCCGCGGGTAGGCTGCTGGAAAGTGCGAGTGATCGTACTTCGAGAGAAATGATCGTCACGACAGGCAACTGTCGTACAGAACCCGGCTTACAGACACATGCTTGCCCGACAGCAGCTCTTCAGGAACCTTTCCTCGAAGAGCTGTTTTCTTATCACTGGATTTGTTCGGATATCAGGTAATGGCCATTAGACATTTTTTTCTTTCAGCAGTCCTCATCATTGCTGCATCATGTCGCTCAGCAACACGAAACGAGCCAGAGCCGGTTAGTCCTGAGAATCCATCTCCGGCAGCTCCATCACCAGAGCTATCGCCACGTGATTCCTGGAATCTTCAGCCGACTGAGCACCAACACAGATATCGATCATCTACGATTTCATCCGTCACGATGGAACAGGGACCGGTATCACTACGAGACAGCACTGCGCTCATAACAGATTTTTCATTATCAATCACCAGGAACGCTCGAGGAGCATCCTACTTGGCCACCATCGAGGGGTTAACGCTCACAACAGCAAGTCGAACTTCGCCGTCGGCAGTGCCTGGCCTGTCATCCCCTGTGTCGTTCACAGGAAGCATCGAGACAAGTCAGATCTCTCTTACGACGCCGGTTGACTGCAACAATCAGGTGAGCTCAACACTTCCAGTCATTCAGCGCTCATTGATTCTCCCTCCGTTTCAATTGCGAAGAGGCCAAGCCTGGACTGATAGCACATCAACAGCGGCTTGCAGTGGAGCCATTCCTGTTACGCTGACAGCCTTACGCCAATACCGGGTAGTCGGCGAAACAAGCAATGCAGCCCGCAGTGGCCTTCTGCTGGAGCGACTGGATAAAACAACATCGGCAGGAGAAGGAGCCGAAGGACAGCACCGCGTTCAGCTCCTAAGTGAAGGAACCGGCCGGATGCAGTTACTGATCGATCCTGTAACTGGAGCATTACTCGAAGCCACAGGCACGAATACAACTGTGGCAACTGTAACTGCATCAGGACGTTCTCAGAAATTCACGCAGATTTCCCGAGAACATGTAGTACAGAGGTAATTAGTATTTGTTCGTTACTAATTAAAGGGAAATTAAAGTCAGGTTGGTACTAATTAGCTTAGTCGACCAGTCTCAGAGGCATCACAAGGCAAAGATAGGATGCCGGATCTGACCAAGCTTCCGGCTCAAGGGTAGCAGCCCGCTCCGGAGCTTTGAGAGTGATGTGAACATCGTCAGTAGGTATGTAACGAAGAATTTCCAGGAGATAGCTCGCATTGAAGCCAATATCCAGCTGATCGCCTGTATACCGGATCGGCAGCTCATCCTGAGCTTCACCAAGATCTGGAGTCTGAACACTGAACTTCAGCATTCCGGAGTTAAACGAGAGTCTGATCCTGTGTGTCTGATCAGATGCTACCACTGACATTCTTTTCAGCGCACTTATCAAAGCAGCTTTATCTGCAACTGCTACTCGATCGTTGTCCTTCGGAATTACCTGTTCATAGTTCGGATAAGGACCTTCGATCAGCCTTGTATACACTGCAGTGAATGGTGACCGAAAGCCAATGTGATTCTCTCCACGTCCAATCTCCAGTTCCTCCTCGGCAGGAAAGAGACGTCTCACTTGCTCAAGAGCTTTTGGCGGAACTATCAGATCATTTGAAGGTGCCGAATCCGAGCTCACAGGCACAGTCATTCGAGCAAGTCGATGTCCGTTCGTCGCAACCATGCTCATCCTTTCCGGTCGAAGCTCCCAAAGCACACCATTCAAAATCGGTCGACTCTCTTCAGTCGACACTGCAAACGAGGTATGTGCAATCAGCTTCTGAAGATCCCCCGACTTAATTCTCCAGCTTTCATCGAATCGTACACTCGGAAACGTCGGAAATTCATCACGTGGTAATCCAAGAAGCTTGAACTTCGATCGACCACACTCGAGTGTAATTCGCTGCTCCCCAACTGCAGCAATCTTCACCGGCGCCGGTGGCAGTTCCCTGGCAATCTCTGACAGCTTCTTCGCAGGAATCGTCACCGCGCCCGAAGCTTCCACATCAGCTGCGACTTCGGTACTTACCGCAATATCCAGGTCTGTCCCGGATAACTTAATTCCTCGATCAGTGGTCTCGACTAGGATATTAGCCAAGACAGGTAAAGTTGTCTTAACAGGAATGCTTGCTGTAACTGCATTCAACCCTTCCTGAAGCTTCTCACGAGAGATTGTAAGACGCATTCCCTGAATTTCCCTGTTTGTGGACAGTTCTTGAGTAGTTCCTACAACTATCTAGATAGAGATACAACCAGTAGTCGTAGTAGAGCTCTGTTGAGACGTGGAAGAACGCCAGAAGTTATTCAATCTAGAGGACTTCCGCTATCAATATGTGTGTGATTCAGTGCGGAAGAATACTGAATTCTGCAGAAAGACTACACAGTAATTTGTGATATGGATCTAAATACGCATGGCTTCCAACACTGATCGAACTTTGTCCACACGAGTTTTGAATGAAGGATCAGTCTGAGTGGCGTCCGAAATTTTTTCGATGCTATGGATGACTGTTGAGTGATCACGTCCGCCAAAAGCGCTTCCGATTTCCATGAGCTGGGTGCCAAGTAACTCGCGGGTGAGAAACATCGCGATCTGACGTGGAAGAGTTAGAGTTTTTGTTCGGGTCTTTGAACGAAGCCCTTCAGGAGTTACTCCCCATTCTCGTGAAACGATCTGTTGAATTGTTGTAATTGAAAGAGCTGGTTGTGAGCCTTCTGGTGGTAAGTCGGAACGTAGCTTGTCGCGAAGAGCCTCGCGAGCGACGTCTACGGAGATGTCCTGATGCTTGAGGGAAGCATAAGCAAGAAGCTTGATGATGGATCCTTCGAGCTCTCTTACACTCGAGCGAACATTTTCGGCAATGAATCGAATTACATCATCCGGGATTGTGTATTCGAGATGATCGAGATGTGCTTTCTGCTGAAGGATGGCAACGCGATGCTCAAAGTCTGGAAGCTCGATATCTGCAACCATTCCCCACTGGAACCGGCTTACCAGGCGGCTTTCGAGTCCTGCTATTTCAGAAGGAGCCCGGTCACTTGTGAGGACAATCTGTCGGCCTGCTTCATACAGGGCATTGAATGTGTGGAAAAACTCTTCCTGAGTTGCTTCCTTCCCCTTGAGAAAGTGGACATCGTCGACGAGCAACAAGTCAGTCTCACGATACTGACGTCTGAACGCAGCGTTTGATCGTGTTTGAATTGCCGCTACGAGCTCATTTGTGAATTGCTCAGTTCCCACGAAGGTGATGCGGGTTTGTGGATTTCTTTCGACGATATCATGAGCGATTGCCTGCATCAGGTGAGTTTTCCCCAATCCGGTATCGCCGTAGATGAAAAGGGGGTTGTAGACTTTTCCTGGAGCCTGAGCGACAGCATGAGCTGCCGCTGCCGCAAGCTCGTTTGACTTTCCTATTACAAAGTGGTCGAACGTGTATCTGTCGCTAAGTTGCGCTAAGCTGGCGTTTAACTGGCTCTTTGCTGCTGCGGAATTCACGGGTGGAGGAGCAACGAAGAAGTCCATCTGAGACCGCTTCTTTCTTTCTTCGTTGACCCGAAAAACCACCTTTATGGGATGCCCAAGGGCAATTGGGGCATAGCTCGCAAAAAGGTCCGCGTGCTTTGATTCGTTCCAGTCAGCAGCAAACTGATCTGGTACTCCGACCGATAGAATCCGGCCTTCGATGCTTAGAGCCTCAGTTGGCTCGAGCCAGGTGCGGAAAGTTTGCTCGGGAATATCCTGGCGAGCTCTGTCGAGAAGTCTCTTCCAGGTTTCGGCAGGGGTGAGTGACATAGGGGAGGCAAACCGTAGCCCAAGATTGTGGAAAAGTCAATCAGCCCTCCTCAAGGTACATCTAGCCGACTTGTCGTATCTATAGGCGGGGATTAGTTTTAGAGGCTGTTTTCGTTAGTAATTCAATCGGTAATTTTTGGAGCATCAATGGGTAAGCCAACCTACCGTCCCCGGAACAAGCGACGTATCCGCTCACACGGGTTTCGGGAGAGAATGTCAACTCGGTGGGGCCGAGAGGTTCTGAGCCGCCGTCGAAAGAAGGGAAGAAAGCAGCTGACGGTTCAGCTGCCCAGCAAGTACGCCGGCGCCTAAGAAACTCGGGCTTCCGCGAAGTCGTAGACTTACGCGGGAATCAGATCTGGAGCGGGTAAAGAAAGCAGGGAGACGACTGCGTACCGAACACCTCGACGTTCGGACCAACGACTCCCTGCTTTCGTATGCGCGAGCCGCGGTAATTGTTGGCAAGCACGGTCATACGATCGTGGAGCGAAATCGATTGCGTCGCAGACTGCGTGAACTGGTAAGGCTGAAGATTCTTCCTACAGCGAAAGCGAATGACATTGTCGTTCGTGCGTTTCCTTCTGCGTATGACTCGAGCTTTGACGAGTTGTCGAAGGAAATCGACAACGTAGCTGGAATGCTTCAAAGACCAGGTGTGGAAACATGAGAAGTGTTCTGGTCCTTGGAATTCGCGGTTATCAGCTATGGATATCGCCACTACTTCCTGCCGCGTGCCGCTATTATCCAACCTGCTCAGCATACGCAATCGAAGCAATCGAAAAGCACGGTTCAATCTCAGGTACATGGATGGCACTTCGCAGAGTTGCCAGATGTCATCCCTTCAGGCCGGGCGGATACGATCCGGTCCCATAAATGGATAAACGACTTCTAATTGCACTTCTTCTAACCGCGATCGTAGTTGCGGTTACTCCGATGCTCTTTCCAACTCCGAAGCGCACACCAGCAACGGTAAGCGCCAGCTCTCGACGAGTTGCTGATTCGATTGCATCTGCTAAATCAGCTCTGACAGCTAATGAAATAGCGCCACCACGTGGTGGATCCGTCAGGGACTCAGCTTCGGTTGCTCCTGTTTCTGAATCACTTCAGGGAAAGACAATCACGATCGAGACGGAGCGTGCGAGCTACCAGTTCTCTACGCTGGGCGCTGCTCCGGTTTCAGTCTCGATGAAGGAGTACAAGAATCTTTCGCCAACAAAAGGACAAGTAGAGCTGAAAGTTCCAGGGCAAAAGCTTCTTGGCTATTCACTTGTAATCGGGCGAGACACACTCCGACTGCGGGATACTGATTTTCAGGTCAGCCAATCCGTGGGATCAAACGGAGAAACGGCAGTAACATTTCGTGGTCTTGCAAACGGCACTGGAGTAGCAATCAGCTACAACATTGCTCCGCAGCATTATGTCATGCGTGTATCCGGTCGCATCGACAGCTCTCCCACGCAAGCTTTCCTTTTAATCGACATGCCGTCGAGTCTCCCTGTGACTGAGGGAGATACGCTGGGAGATCTCCGGAATCGATCCTACTCGTTCAAGCCGATGAGGAGTAATGCGAGGGGGATTCCATTTGGGAAACTGGATCCCGGCGAGAAACGCCTCGAGGCGGAACCTCTCACGTGGGCCGCAGTCAGAAATAAGTACTTCGTAATTGGTCTCATTGGTCTCGAGGCGCACGCATTCGATGAGATGACAATTACTGGAGGTCCAAGAACTTCCAAGATCGCCACGACAGCATCAGCAACCCTGGTGAAAGCAATCCCAGGCGGCACTTTTGCTTTCGATCTCTATGCAGGACCACAGCAATCGACACAACTGCTGTCACTCGGCAGAGATTTCGATCACGTAAATCCATATGGTTGGAGCTTCCTTCAGCCTGTAGTCAATCCGATTGCAGCTCTCTGTATCAAGCTGCTGCTCTGGCTGCACGATCACCTGAAGCTGAGCTATGGATGGGTGCTCGTGATCTTCGGTGTGTTCATCAGGGTTGCGCTCTGGCCGTTGAACCAGAGTGCGATGCGGTCGAGTCTCAAGATGCAGGAGATCCAGCCCAGGCTGGCTGAGGTTCAAAAGAAATACAAGGACAAGCCGGATAAGCAGCGTGAAGAAATGATGCGCGTGTATCGTGAAGCAGGCGCCAGCCCTTTTACTGCTCTTTCGGGATGTTTGCCAATGCTCATCCCTATGCCGGTGCTCTTCGCTCTGTTTTTCGTTTTCCAGAACACGATTGAATTTCGTGGAGTGCCATTCCTCTGGTTGGCCGATATATCGACCAAGGATCCCTTCTATATCCTGCCAGTTCTGATGGGCGTCTCGATGTATCTCCTGTCCTGGATCGGATTGAAAAATGCACCGCCGAATCCCCAGGCGAAGATGATGAGCTACATGTTCCCGGTGATGATGACCTTCGTCCTCGCGAACATGGCCTCAGGTTTGAATCTCTACTACACGGCGCAGAACCTGGCTGCACTTCCGCAGCAATGGTTCCTTGCCAGGGAGAGGCAGAAAGCGCGCAAGACGTAGCAAGGGAGAAGCGAAGTGCGGATTACGTATATTGGTCACGCAACGCTACTAATTGAGCTTGCCGGCAAGACATTCCTGACCGATCCGAATTTCGATCCATCTCTTGGAAAACTGCTGCCGCGTGTCAGCCCCCCGGGAATTCCACTTCACAAGCTCCCGCAAATCGATGCGGTATTCATCACACACGCTCACGCCGATCACCTTTCGTTCGATTCACTTAGCAAACTCCCGGGGGACGCCCCGATTTTCGCGCCGCCGGCGATTGCAAAGTGGCTTAGAAAGCTCGGCTACTCCAAAGCGAACCCACTGGGTCCTGGAGAGTCTGTTCACACTGGCGCAGTAGAGGTGCATGCGTCCCTGGCCACGCATAAAGGGCATCGCTATGGAGTCGATCGCTGGCGCGGAGCTGCAAATATGTATCTCTTCGATACTAAATCAGTATCCTGTTTCTTCGCCGGCGACACTGCGCTGACCCCTGACAGCACGTCGATGATCGATGCACACCTTTCTCCCAGTGGCCGGCGTCTCGATATGGCCCTGCTGCCGATTGGCCACGCACCATGGTGGAAGCTCCAGGGATTTCGAAAGGGACACCTGACCAGCGGAGATGCGCTAACGCTCTTCGATCGCCTCAATGCGCGATATCTCATTCCCTATCACTGGGGAACCTTCGATCACGTTACGTCCAAAGCACATGATGCGATCGACCAGCTCAGGGAACAATTGCCCCGGCACGCACGTGAGGGCGATGTACGGATTCTCGAGCCTGGAACGTCATTCGAGCTCCCGAACGTCGAATGAAAATAAATCCGGCGCTCAGCCAAAGTCTCGCCGGAGGAACTGAGACGATCGTTGCACTCGCAACACCTCCCGGGAGAGGCGCGATCTCGGTTGTGCGGATGAGCGGGAGCAAGGCGCTCGAGATTGCTCAAAGGGTGATAAGTCCCTGGCCAATCGAGCCGAGGCGGGTGTCACTCTGCCGGGTAGTAAAACCGGACCACGGACGAATTCTCGATCAGGCGCTTGTCACATCGTTCGTATCTCCGGATTCGTTTACCGGGGAAGACCTGATCGAGATATCAGGACACGGTGGACACTATGTGCCTGCTCTCGTCATGGAAGTTCTGATTTCCTGCGGAGCTCGACAGGCGCTTCCAGGAGAATTCACTCGACGTGCTGTTCTAAATGGAAAGCTCGATATCACCCAGGCGGAAGCAATAGGTGATCTCGTCGACGCACGATCTGACCTGATGCATCGAACAGCTCTCGCACAGCTGGATGGCGGACTCTCGAGAAGAATTGCTGCACTTAGAAATCAGCTGATCTCTCTCGAGGCGCTCATCGCTTACGATATCGATTTTCCCGAAGAAGATGACGGGCCTGTTCCGCGCGAAAGAATCAGCGCCGAAGTGGAGCTGCTCCTGATCGGACTCGATGCATTGCTGGCGACAGTTCCACTTGGCGAAATGATCCGCGAAGGAGCTGTTGTTGTGGTGGCCGGCCTCCCGAATGTTGGAAAGTCATCTCTGTTCAACGCACTCCTTGGTCAGTCGAGGGCAATTGTCACAGACATTCCAGGTACGACGCGCGATGCGATTGAAAGTTTCCTGGAAACTGAGAGATGGCCTTTGCGCCTAGTAGACACTGCCGGGCTGCGCGAGGCAATGGACACTGTAGAGAGGATTGGGATCGAGGTAAGTGAGAAATACCTCAGCTGGGCTGATGTAATACTTGCCTGTGGCGACAGTGCTGCATCGATGTCTCAAGTTCTTCAGGCACTCGACGGAAAAAGTGACGCACCGATCATTCGAGTCCAGACAAAAAGTGATCTGGCCAAATCCGGCAGTGATGATGACGAGTTCGATGTTGTGACCAGCTCGGAGACTGGAGAAGGCCTATCGGATCTCGTGACCAGGATCGACGAGGTACTGGCGGAATCTGCAGGAAGCGCGATTGTCGACACGCCGATTCTTACGCGAAGCCGCCACATTCATGGAATCAGGCAGGCGCGACTGGAAGTTTCTGAATTTGGAAAAGCTTGGCAGGAAGGAGAATTGCCTGCGCCGGTTGCCGCTGTTCATCTGAGAGCAGCAGCGGTCTCTCTGGAATCTTTGATTGGAGCTGTGAGCACAGAAGATGTGCTCGACAGGGTCTTCAGCTCTTTTTGTGTAGGGAAGTGAGAGCGATCAGGCGCTGGCTGCAGCTTCGCCGGCTACTGCGGCAATTTCCGATGCGCTCGCTCTGACAGTCCAGGCCGCACCTCTGGTATTCATTGCCTGTTCTACCATTCTGGCGCCGATGTAGTAGCCGCATCTATCAGGTACGACATAATCACCAACACGTCGTGCCTCTTCGCTCATGCCATCGGAGAGATACTTGAGGCGAAGTCCCAGGCCTGCCTTGTCAAAATTGCCGATGAGTGAGCGCGCGACGACGGGGCCCATCTCTCTAATACGTGCATACTCACGCCGATCGTAGCCATAGTACTCCCAGGCTGCATGACCGGGACTTACCAGACGTGAGACCTGCACAGCAATTCCTTCGTTGATCAAAAGCTCGCGAAGAGTTGCACGCTTTCCGGTCTCCCAGTACGAGTAAAACCCGTTGGTCTCCTCGATGATCGACTTCATCTCGCTCTTGCTTCTCGGCGAGGTATAGCGGACTCCGTGAGTTATCTCGTGAGAGAGCCAGAGAGGAATAAGCTCGGGGTCCAGGCCAAGGCCGCGAGTCTCGGGATTGGCTATGCTGGTGAAGTGTTCGAGACAGACAAACGCAACGGCTCGTCCGCCTACGACGAGCTCGCCTGCATTTGCGGCGCCGACACCTACCATCAGGACGACGTCGATGTCTGAATCGATTTCGAGAAGATTACGACATCGATCTTCTGCATTTCGAGCAAGAGTAACCACATCCATTCGCTCGAGCATTGTGCGAAGATCAGTCCTTCCTGCCAAAGCAGCAGATTTGACTACTTCGGAGAAGTGCGGACTGTCGGGCTCGACGACGTAATTCGTCCAGTATGCTTCGAGGAGACTACGGTGGTTGTCGAAGTAGCGGAGGTAAGCCGCGATGCGATCGGTGCTGTTCAGAACTGCGAAGAAATCGGGCAGCAGGTTGATCAGCATCAACAACCAGGTTCGTGTTATGAAGTGGAGCGCAGCACGCTCAAAGGATGCGAGAAAATACGCTGACTGAATTTTTTCAACAAGACCAACAACGCTTCGTGTTGAAAAAATTATTTGGCACAAAAATTCCCTCTAATGAAAACGGAGTGAAGAGAGGGTGTTATGACGACGTTGCGTCAGATTGAATTAAGCTGTCCAATCTGCGGAAACAGCTTTCGGTCCCAGGCGGTAGTAACCACTAACGCTTTCGGCGGGAAGCGTACCGATTTTCATGAGCGTGCTGCCGGTACTCAGCCCCTCGCGTATCTCGTGCACATGTGTGACGAGTGCGGATACTCAGGCGGTGAACGCGACTTCAATCAGGAAGCTGAAGTCAGCCCTCTTCTCAAGGAGCATGTGCTCAATGAGCTTGCTCCCAGCGCAAATCTCGCAAGCACAGGGTCGGGAAAGTACGAAGCAGCCTCAAAGGTTGCGGAATGGCAGGGTCTGGAAGAGCGTCATATAGCGGATCTTCTGCTGCGTGCAGCGTGGTGCTGTGTGGACGAAGGTGACATCGAGGCCGAGCGGTATTATCGCCGGCATGCTGCGTGGATGTTCGAGAAAGCTCTGGCGCGCTATGACGGAGTAGCGAGAGAAGAAAGAGCTGTGCTCACATACCTTGTCGGCGAGCTATGGCGGCGAATCGGAGATATGAATCAGTCGAGAGACTGGTTCGACAAGGTCCCGGAAGAAATCATCGATCACAGCTCACAGCACTGGGTACTTGCTGCAGCAGAACAGCAGCGCGTCGATCCGCAGGAATGGTTTGGGTAAAGGACAGCTACCGAGTGCCGAAGAGGCGATCACCGGCATCGCCTAATCCCGGGAGGATGTATCCTTGATCGTTCAGCTCTCTATCCAGAGCAGCGCAATAGATCTGAACATCGGGATGGGCTTCCGCGAGTTTCCTCACTCCCTGAGGCGCGGCGACAAGACAGAGAAACCGGATTCGCGTAGCACCGGCACGCTTGAGCGAAGCCACTGCTGCAGCGGCGCTTCCACCAGTCGCCAGCATTGGATCGAGAACGAAGAAATCTCTCTCCGCAACATCACCGGGAATCTTGAAGTAGTAGTCGACAGGCTGAAGAGTGTCGTGATCCCGGTAAAGACCGATATGTCCAACACGTGCTGCAGGCACGAGGCGAAGAATTCCCTCAACCATTCCGAGTCCTGCTCTGAGAATGGGAACGAGAGTCAGCTTTTTCCCGCTGATATGACGGCCGGAAGTGCTCTCGAGAGGAGTTTCAACATCGATCGGCTCGACAGTGAGATCGATCGTTGCTTCGTAAGCCATCAGCATCGCGATTTCGTCGACAAGCTCCTTGAAAATCTTTGTTGGAGTTTCCCGGTCACGAAGAATCGTCAGCTTGTGCTGAACGAGCGGATGCCGGATAATTGTCAGCGTTGGAAATTCTTCTACTGTTTCGATCATCGAGTGAAATCCACGTGCGAGAAGCAATCTTATTCGCCTGAAGATACGCACCTGGCCCAAACCTGTCTTCGCCTCCGGTCCGCATGAAAGAATATCAGGCTGTGGTGGTAAAGCTCACGAAGCACACGCGTGAAGATGAGGACACGCTGACGGACCTTCTCAATGAAAGGAGCCGGGGTGGATGGGAGCCGGCCCTGATGTCGCAGGACGAACAGCGACTTACCATTCTCTTTGCACGCAACGCAGGCGCTGAGGGCTAAACAACTTGGAGATTACGTTCGTTGGCGCGGCCCGGGAGGTCACGGGCTCGTGCCACCTGCTGCACGTGAATGGACACACTGTTGCGCTCGACTGCGGGATGTTTCAGGGCAAGCGCAGTGAATCGGAAGAAAAAAACAGAACTCTTCCGGTTCAGATATCCGGGATCGATGCGGTAGTTCTTTCCCACGCGCACATCGATCATTCCGGGCGACTGCCATTTCTCGTTGCCCAGGGATACAGCAAAACAATCTGGTCAACCGCGGCAACGCGCGATCTATGCGCGGTGATGCTGGCTGACTCTGCGCACATCCAGGAGAAGGACGCGGAATTTCTCGCAAAGCGGGAGAAAGATTTCGTCGAGCCTTTGTATGGTATGCGACACGCCGTAAGAACCATGGAGCTCATGGTAGGCGTTCCATACAACAAGCCCTTCGATGTCGTACCGGGAGTTCAGGGTACTTACGTGGATGCAGGCCACATTCTCGGATCTGCGTCAGTAATACTCGACTGCACGGAGAACGGAGTCACCAAGCGACTCGTGTTCTCAGGTGATATCGGGAGATCCGGGCTCGCGATAATCAGAGATCCGGTTTGTCCGCCGCAGGCTGATGCGGTGATCATGGAGTCCACTTACGGGAATCGCGATCACGAGTCGGTTGATGGCGCACGTGCTCATCTTGCTGATGTCATTCGTCGAACAGCTGCCCGTGGCGGACGGGTGCTTATTCCGGCATTTGCTGTAGGACGCACCCAGGAGCTGCTCTACAGTCTCAACTCACTTCTCCGGGAAGGAGCAATACCATCGATTCCGGTCTATCTAGATAGTCCGCTTGCTATCGATACGACGACAGTTTTTGAAATGCATCCGGAGACGTTCGATCAATCGGAAGATATGGTGAAGAAGGTGAAGGAACTGTTCGAATTCCCGCTTCTTCGTTTCACGCGCGATGTCGAAGAATCAAAGGCGATCAATTCAGCGAAAGGCCCGATGATAGTGATCGCCGCATCTGGAATGATGGAAGCAGGTCGAATCCTTCACCACCTTGCGAATGGAGCGGCCGATCCGCGTAATACCATTCTTATAGTTGGATTTCAGGCCGAGAATACCCTCGGAAGACGAATCCTCGAGAAGCAGCCGATGCTCAAGATCTTCGGCGACCAAATTCCTCTTCGTGCTCAGGTCGAAGTCATCAACGGATACAGCGCACATGCCGATCGCGGTGAGCTGACTGCGTGGATCGACAAGGTGAAGACAGAGTCACCAAAGCTTGGACCGGTCTGGCTCGTTCACGGAGAGCCTGAAGCGCAGGATGCGTTCAAAACATCCCTCTCGGCAAAGGGATATTCGGTGGAGTGTCCCGAGCCGCACACCCGGGTAGCGTTCTAGTATTTTCAGCGGATGGGCCGCTTACTCAGAGCGCTGGGACGTCTGATAGCCAGCATCCTGCTTACTATCATCGCGCTGTGGGCAGCGTCGATGGCAGCAGTGCTTCTGTTCAGCTGGATAGACCAGGCAAAACCCGCCGACTCGATTGTCGTACTGGGCGCCGCTCAGTATGATGGAAGACCGTCTCCAGTGTTGCGGGCGAGACTCGATCATGGGATCGATCTCTGGAATCATGGAATGGGAAAAGTCCTGGTCGTAACCGGAGGCAAGGGGTACGGCGATACGACGACTGAAGCAGATGTCAGCAGGAGCTATGCGCGAAAACACGGTGTTCCTGACACCGCTATCATTCTCGAGAATAAGGGAAGGACTACCCGGGAATCGATGCTCGGGGTCGCGGAGCTTCTGGAACGCCGCGGGATCAAGACAGCGATTCTGGTGAGCGATCCATTTCACATGCTGAGGTTATCAATAATAGGCAGGCGGTTCGGGTTGACTCCTTACACATCTCCAACACGGACGAGCCCCATTTCGCCGAACCGCGAAAAGCGCTGGAGGTATATGTTGGGCGAGTCAGTAAAAGCACCACTGGCATTCCTATTTGAGAGGAAAAAGTGAGACGAGGATTATTAGTAGCATTTGGGTACTTAATC
The DNA here is from genome assembly GCA_046732835.1 of Gemmatimonadota bacterium. Taxonomy (GTDB): domain Bacteria; phylum Gemmatimonadota; class Gemmatimonadetes; order Gemmatimonadales; family Gemmatimonadaceae; genus UBA4720. The sequence continues at coordinate 14,498 of JBKPNY010000108.1, forward strand.
GTTGCTGGTGCGCCGAGCATCGCACAGGCCCAAGCGGTTCCCAAGATCAAGTTCGAGAAGTACACGCTTCCGAACGGCCTCGAGGTAATTCTCCACGAGGATCACTCCACTCCGATCATCACGGTCAACACGTGGTACAAGGTCGGTTCCGGTGACGAGAAAACAGGGCGCACCGGATTCGCGCATCTCTTCGAGCACATCATGTTCATGGGGTCCGAGCATGTCCCGACGGGAATGTTCGACAAGGAGCTCGAAGCAGCCGGAGCCGACAACAACGGCTCGACGACAGAAGACAGAACTAACTACTACGAGAATCTGCCATCCAACGCACTGCCGCTCGCATTGTGGCTCGATTCTGATCGAATGGGCTTCCTGCTTCCGACAATGGACAAGGCAAAGCTCGATCTGCAGCGTGAAGTCGTGAAGAACGAGCGACGTGAGCGCGTGGATAACGTTCCTTACGGCCGCGGCGATGAGATGATCCTTGCAGCGCTGTATCCCAAGGGACACCCGTACTCGTGGTCGGTCATCGGGTCGATGGATGACTTGAGTGCTGCATCGCTCGAAGACGTATCGAATTTCTTTCGCACTTACTACGCGCCGAACAATGCGACGCTGACGATTGCGGGAGACTTCAATCCTGCAGAAGCAAAGAAGCTCGTTGCGACGTACTTCGGTGGAATTCCGCGTGGACCTGCGCTTCCACCGCGTCCAAACGTCGCGCCCGTTGTTCTTGCGAAAGACACGTTCATGGTTATGGAAGACAAAGTTCAGCTGCCACGGGCGTTCTACGACTGGCCAACGGTCAAGATCTACGACAAGGACGACGCAGCCCTCGACGTGCTCGCGTCAGTGCTCGCCAGTGGTAAGAACTCGCGTCTGTACAAGCGACTCGTGTTCGACATGCAGGTAGCACAACAGGTTTTTGCATCGCAGCAGTCGAGCAAGCTGGCGGGAAGATTCGAGATCGACATCACACCCAAGCCCGGGCAGAGCCTGGCGGCGATCGACAAGGTCGTGCAGGAAGAGCTGCAGAAGGTCATGAATGAGCCGATCACGGAACGTGAGCTGAAGCGAGTGCAGAACTCATTCAGGGCGAGCTTCCTTAACCGGCTTTCCGGCGTGCTCGGGAAATCTGAAATCCTCAATTCATACAACTACATGGCAGGAAATCCGGATTACGTACAGCAGGATGCAGCCAGATATGAGAACGTGACTCGCGCCGATGTTCAGCGTGTCGCGAAGAAGTACCTTGGCGCTCACAAGGTGGTTCTCACGGTTGTTCCTGAAGGCCAGCGGCAGATGATGCTTACGGCAAACGGAGGCGACCGATGAAAGCGCGCATCAATGCAACAGTAGCGCTGCTTGGCGTAGCAGCAGCGACCTCTATTGGCGGAGCGCAGACTCTCGACAGATCGAAAGTTCCTGCTCTTGGACCACCACCGAAAGTTTCTCTTCCCCCGATTGTCACTCGCCAGCTTCCGAACGGCCTCAAGCTGATGGTTGTGGAGCAGCACGAGCTGCCTCTTGCCGACTTCGTTCTTGTAGTTGGCAGTGGTGGAACAATGGATCCGGCGACAAAAGGCGGAGTCGCAAATCTGACCTCAGGAATGCTGACGGAAGGAACAACTTCGCGAAGTGCTCTCGAGATTGCTGATCAGGTCGCATTCCTGGGCATTGGCCTGAATGCCGGCAGCAGCTGGGATGCAGCAACGGTCAATCTTCACACGCCGACATCACAACTCGACAGCGCGCTCGCGCTGTTCTCCGATGTGGTTCTGCATCCGGCATTTCGCACGGAAGATTTCGAGCGTGTGAAAAAGAACCGGCTGACAGCGCTCGTTCAGCTCAAGGATCGTCCGACTGCAATCGCTGATCAGGCGTACGCCGCAATTCTTTATGGAGGCTCACATCCATATGGACATAATCTGCTCGGGACAGAAGCATCCATTACCGGAATGACCACTGCCGATGTGCAGTCGTTTTATCGAACGAACTTCATTCCTAATAATTCGACTCTCATCGTCGTCGGCGATGTCACAGCTGACCAGGTAGAGAAGAAGATCTCCGCTTTACTGGGTGGATGGCAGCGTGGAACCGTGTCGCCGTTCCAGTTCAGTGATGCTCCGAAGGCTGGAGCGACGACCGTCTACCTCATCGATAAGCCCGGTGCTGCGCAGTCTTCCTTCCGTATCGGCGCCATAGGTGTACCGCGTTCCACCAAGGATTACTTCGCGCTGAGCGTGATGAACACAATCCTTGGCGGAACCTTTACAAGCAGACTGATGCAGAATCTGCGTGAGACTCACGGATACACCTACGGTGCCCGCTCACGCTTCGATATGCGTCGATCCGCAGGTCCGTTCACCGCATCTGCAGAGGTAGTGGCTGCGAAGACCGACTCAGGACTTGTGGAGTTCATGAAGGAGCTGAACGCAATTCGCGATACAGTTCCAGCTGTCGAGCTGAACAAGGCGAAAAGATTCCTGCAGCTCAGCATGCCGAGTGACTTTGAAACAACTCAGCAGATTGCGAATCAGCTGATACCGGTGGTTCTCTATGGACTTCCTCTCGATTACTACAACAACTACGTGGGCAATATCGAGAGCGTCACCCAGGCAGATGTCCAGAGAGTGGCAAAGCAATACATCAATCCCGCGTCACTCGCGATTGTCATCGTAGGTGATCGCAAGAATATCGAATCGGGACTGAAGGCAGTTAACGCAGGGCCGCTGACAATCAGAGATTTCTTCGGCCAGCCGATTTCGCCCTGACGTTGATGGAAATGAAATTCAGAAGAGGTCCGGAAACCCGGGCCTCTTCTATTTTCCGGCTGCCAACGGCTCGAGAGACCCACTGATCCATTCCCAGTAGCCCTCTCCGCCACGAATTCTCAGATCACTGTGCCCCGCATCGGGAATGAAGAACCACTTTCCCTTAACACGGGCCTTGTGATACACGGTTTTTCCCATGCGTGAAGGCACAACGCGATCTCGTCCGCCATGAGCTACGGAAACAGGCAAGTCGAGCGATTCGACGATCGACACCGTATTGAAATGCAATCGGGAGACGAATGACCACACGCTCGATGTGAACCAGGCGCCAACCATCGCTGTGGCCATGTCGCGTGCTGATGTGAAGGGAGATTCGAGGATCAACACGCGTGGCGGATGTTTGACAGCGAGCTCCGCGGCGACTGCTGTGCCCAGTGAATGGCCAAAGAGGGCAATGCTCGTGTCAGGTACGCCGATCTGTTCGTGAGCGTACGTGTAGGCAGCTTCAGCGTCCATTCCAACTCCCTCGTACGTCGGACGTCCCTCGATGCCCATGTACCCGCGGTACTCCGCAAGCATTACAGGTACACCGGTTCGTTCCAGTACTTCGCGAGCCCAGTCTATCATTCGGACGGATAGATCCGCATTGCCGTGAAATGCGATTACAAGTGGAGTCGATTTATCAGGATGGCCGATGATATATGCGAAAAGATGCTGTCCATCGCGGGCGGTATAGTCGACGCGAATGGTTGACCCGGGATCGGGAAATGGACCTCGCGGGGGCTGAAAGGCAATTCGTTCCTGAAGCGCCCAGGCCAGAACTATCAGCAGGAGAAAGCCGGCTGTCAGAAGTGCGATAAATGCCATCAGTCTCCTGTAGACAATTGAGGCCATCGGGGTATTGGGTTACTCTGCCACAAGGGCAACCAATTTATCTGCATGCAAATACCGATTGAAACATTTCGTCTCGACAACGGACTTCTGGTAACACTTTCACAGGACAACACTGCGCCGATTGTCGCCGTGAATCTGTGGTATCACGTGGGGTCTGCGAACGAAAGAGAAGGAAGAACCGGTTTCGCGCATCTCTTCGAGCACATGCTGTTTCAGGGCTCTGAACATGTGGGCGCGAACGAGCACTTCGAGCTGATACAGCGCGCAGGCGGAACACTCAACGGCAGCACGTGGCTCGAGAGAACCAATTACTTCGAGACAGTGCCGTCAAATCAGCTCGAGCTTGCACTCTGGCTCGAAGCAGATCGAATGGGCGCTCTCCTTCCTGCGATGACGCAGAAGAAGCTGGATACACAGCGTGATGTAGTGAAGAATGAGCGACGATGGTCGGTGGACAACCAGCCTTACGGCACATGGTGGGAGAAGCTGCCTGCGCTTGCATTTCCCGAGACGCATCCCTTCCATCACTCGCTGATTGGATCGATGGAAGATCTGACGGAGGCCTCGCTCGAAGATGTCGAGCAGTTCTTCCGCACTTTCTATACGCCGGATAATGCGGTGCTCTCGATTGCCGGGGACTTCGATTCTGCAGAAGCACGAAAACTTGCCGAGAAACACTTCGGAAATATTCCGCGAGGAAATGGAAAACCTCCGCTCGATCGAATGGAAATTCCTGACCGTTTCGGCAAGACGCTGCGGGAGGTTGTCGAGGATGATGTCAGCCTTCCACGACTTTACATGGCTTTCAGATCACCGGTCTTTGGAAGCGAAGGCTATTACACAGCCAGCGTGACCGGCGCCATCCTCGGCATGAAGCAGGGCAGCCGGCTCTATCGATCGCTGGTGCGGGAAAAACAAATCGCAGCCGATGCCTCCGCATTCACATTCGATCTTGCGAAAGGAAGTGATCTTCTGATTATCGATGTGACCGCACGTCCGGAAACCAGCGCGGAGAAACTCGAGGAAGAAGTTGAACGGGAAATCGATGAGCTGGTGCGAGGCGGGGTTTCTGAAATTGAAGTACAGCGTGCTGCTGCATTGATTCAGACCGACATGGTTACGGCAATGCAGTCGGCAAGCGAGCGCGCTGACAGGCTCTCGATGTTTGCAACACTTCTTGGAGATCCCGGCTTGATCAATGAGCAGTCTGCCCGGTATGACGAAGTGACGGCAACCAGGGTGAACAAATTCGTGCGCGAATATCTCGGCTCGGACAATCGAGCCAAGCTGCTCTATATCCCCAGAGCTCAGGACGATACGGCATCAGAAGAAGCAGAAGTCGAGGCTGTTGCATCGTGACGACAGCGACGAGGCCAACACCAGGTCCAGCGCGGGAATACCATTTTCCGCGTTTCTCAAAACAGGTTCTCCAGAACGGAATTACGGTGGTTGTGTCGACCGTAACGAAACTGCCTCTCGTCAGTGTAGCGACAGTGATAGACGCAACGGCCGTTTTGGACCCTGTGGGAAAAGAAGGAGTTGCTGAGCTTACTGCTCAGGCTCTTCGCGAAGGCACGTCAGAACGAAATGGCGTTCAGCTAGCGCTCGACCTGGAAAAACTCGGGACGTCGCTGGAAGCAGGAGCCGACTGGGACAGCACGGTAGCAAGCATGACGGTGCTCAAGTCCAACCTGAAAAGTGCTTTCACAATCTTCGCTGACGCACTCCTGTCCCCCGCCTTTCGTGAGGAAGACATCGAACGACTGAAAGCGGAACGGCTCGCCGAGAGAATCCAAATACTCGACGAGCCTCGTGGTCTAGCGGATGAGTCATTTTCGCGTTTTCTGTATCAGCCAGATGCACGGTACTCCGCACCAATGAGCGGCAGCAGCAAGTCGGTGTCGGCAATCACTCGTGCGGATGTTCAGGATTTTTATCAGAAGAACTATTCGCCGAATGCAACAACAGTGATTCTCGCCGGCGATTTGACGATGGACGAAGGCGTCGAGCTGGTAAGCTCGATGCTTGGCGAATGGACCGGAGCTCGAAGCATCCAAAAGGTTGAAGCTGACAAAGCTGCACGAAATTCTCGCGCGGTTGAGATCGTGGCGAAGCCGGACGCCGCACAATCAGAGCTACGTATCGGTCACGTCGGTGTTCCGCGAACACACCCCGATTATTTCAGCATCGTGGTAATGAACGCCGTACTCGGCGGGCTTTTTTCTTCGCGGATCAATCTCAATCTTCGGGAAACGCACGGGTACACGTATGGGGCGTCATCGTATTATGACTGGAGAAGACAATCAGGTCCGTTCGTCATCTCCACTGCAGT
>JBKPNY010000109.1:0-7221 GCA_046732835.1 Gemmatimonadota bacterium
GGACTGGCGTGGAGAGCGCCGACATTGTTCGAGCTTTACGCAAACGGGCCGCATCTGGCTGAAGGCAGATACGAGATCGGCGATGCAACACTCGATGCTGAACACGCGCGAAATCTCGATGTGGGCCTAAGGTGGAGCTCAGCTCGCGCGCGTATCGAAGCGAATGCATTCCGCAACAATGTTGAGGACTTCATCTACATCACGCCGACCAGTGAGCTCATCAATGGTCTTCGGGTGTTCCGTCATCTGCATGGAGACGCCTTGTTGACCGGTGGTGAAGCTGCTGCAGAAGTTGAGGTTCTGCCTGGGCTCTTACTGCGAGCACGACATGATTTCGTGCGCGGCACCAACGAAGACACCGACGATCCCCTTCCCCTGATGCCCGCACCGAGAACGGCAGGCGGGGCAGAATATCATTTCAGCTCGTCGACGTTTGGTGATGCATTCATCGCCGGCGAAGTGGTGAACGTTCTTCGCCAGAAGCGTCCGAACGACGAAGACGTCGTGACTGCGGGTTACACACTCCTCAATTTTGACATCGGATTCAACCACAGTCTTTTTGGACGTGAGGGAAGAATCGACATCGGAATCCGCAATGCCGCGAATCGCAAGTATCGCGATTTCATGAGTCGCTACAAGGAATTCGCGCTCGAGCCCGGACGTAACATCATGGTGAAGATCTCGACCGGCCTTTAGTCACTCCACTCCGACAACCTGTATGCCCCGTTCGAGCGTCTGCTTGACGGGACATCGGTCGGCAATCTCCACCAGTCGCGCTCGCTGCTCATCAGTAAGAGGCCCTTCGAACTTTATGCGACGCTCGATAGTCCCGATGCTCACCTTTTCAGTTGCGCACGACTCACAGTCTTTTTCGTGAGAGCGCCCTGATCTGAGCTCCACAGTTGCGGCTTCGAGCGGCCACTGCTTGCGGTCTGCATAAACGCGAAGTGTCATGGCCGTGCACGAGCCAAGTGCGGCGAGCAGAAGTTCGTATGGCGTAGAACCGCGGTCAGAGCCACCCACAGACACCGGCTCGTCAGCGATCATGTGATGAGCGCCGGAGCTGATATTCGTGTGAAAGCCTGTCTTGCCGATTCGTGACGTAACCCAGCGCGCGTTGTCTGCCATGTCCGGTTGATTGAAGGTCAGGAGCTGACTCGAATTACGACTTTCCCTGTTGTCTGTCTACCCTCGAGCGCATCATGGGCAGCTGAGATTTTATCGAGAGGAAACTCAGCGCCGATTCGAACATCGAGCTCTCCGTTCTCGATCCAGCCGAACAGATCGCCCGCACGGCTGAGAAGCTCTTCACGCGATGAGGTATAATGCCCAAGAGTTGGACGGGTGAGAAAGAGCGAGCCTTTGCGATTCAGTATTTGCGGATCGATCGGCTCAACAGGTCCGCTCGACTGTCCGAAGAGCACCATCATGCCGCGCTGTCTGATCACATCGAGCCCGGCCAGGAATGTCGTCTTTCCAACTGAATCGTAAACGACATTCACTCCCGCGTTGTTCGTCACGCGCTTTGTCTCGGCGACAAAATCGTCGCGTGTATACACAATCACGTGATCAGCTCCAGCTTTTCGCGCGAGCGCCGCTTTATCATCCGACCCCGCGGTGCCGATTACGAACGCGCCAAACATCTTCGCGATCTGAACCAGCAATAGACCAACTCCTCCTGCTGCAGCATGCACGAGGCAGCTGTCGCTGTCCTTGAGAGGATAGATGGTTCGCGTGAGATAATGCGCAGTCATTCCCTGCAGCATGACCGCTGCAGCGAGCTTGAACGACACATCTGACGGAATCGGCACAAGTCGATCAGCGGAAATCGCGGCGTATTCGGCGTACGCTCCGATGAGACTTGCCCATGCGACGCGGTCGCCTTCTTTCACGGTCGTCACATCACGAGCGACAGCGACAACGGTTCCCGCTGCTTCTTCGCCGAGCGTGGATGGCAGCGGAATCTTGTAGAGGCCTTCGCGCTTGTAGACGTCGATGAAATTGACGCCGGCGTATTCAACTTTTATGAGCGCTTGTCCCGGCTCGGGAGATGGAACATCGATCTCCTCGAGTCGAATTTTGTCGCTGCCGCCAGTTTCGTGGATTCGGGCGGCGCGCATTCTATTGGGAAGTTTGATCACAAGAAGAACATACCACTCGAAAGAAGCATTTCTTGTTGAAAGAACAAACGAGACCCCATTCGCGCAGTGCCTCGCCGTTAGCGGGCCGAGGCACTGAGATCGTCTCACGGCAAGCTTATCCCTGTGGCCGCTGGCAACTCTCGCGGCCCGCACTGCAATCGTTACAGAGTCTCGAAGAGGGTGGCGTAGAAGTTATCCGAGTCCGATGATTTGTACGCATACAGCGACCAGCTCACCGGTATGAAGTTGCTGCGCATGGCGGTAACCGTGTACGCACCCTTGTTCGCCGCACAATCTGTGGGCGCCGTCGGAGCGAGCAGTTTATTCGACTGGACTATCTGCCCGTTCACCGGATTGACAGAGAACAAATTTGTTACACCAATATCGCCGTTGCTGATCGGATATCTTGCGCTTTCCTTGCCCGTTTTCTTGTGGATGCACCGATATGTATAGGACCACTGCGCGCGTTCAGAAACCGTAAATTCTCCCGACGCTCCGTCCACGGTGTAATTGCACTCGAAGTGAGACAGGACAACTGAGCATCCACTTCCAGACGCGAACGTAACGCCACCGGCATTACTTCCTTGAACTGTGAAAACCGGGGTCTTGGCGGTCAGCCTGGAGTCGACCGCGGTGGGTTCATTGGCGCAACCAGCGAGCAGGACAAGTGCTAACAGCGTGCTGAATCGCTTCATAGTACCTCCCTAAAGGAAGAATCCAATCGCCGATTCTACGGAAGCATAAACAGATGCGGAAGGGTGAAGTCAGCAGTGCGGCTGAAATGAAAAAGCCGCAGAACGGAAATCCATTCTGCGGCTTCTAATAGCAGGGGCGGGACTCGAACCCGCGACCCCGGCATTATGAGTGCCGTGCTCTAACCGGCTGAGCTACCCTGCCGCACACATGAATATGGACGCAAACGGCCGGCCCCAGAGGACCGGCCGCTTGCCCAACATCGTATGGCGGGGGCGGGATTTGAACCCGCGACCTTCGGGTTATGAGCCCGACGAGCTACCAGGCTGCTCCACCCCGCGATAGAACTCGCAATCTAGATAGGCCCAGAGGCAAGTCAAGTCATGCAACAACATGGAAACAGCAATGAGAATTAATCGTCTTCAAGTGTCATCCACGGAGCTTTACGTGCGCACTTTCGCACTGCTCGCTACCATCACATTTATCTCCGCAAGCTGCCACTCGGCAACGACGCCGGGCGATTCCGATGGTGGAGATGAACCAGGTACAAGCGTCGACCGGCGATTTTTTCCGGCAGACAATCCGTGGAACAAAGACGTCTCCTCTGAGCCGGTTGATCCCTCGAGCGATGTGTTGATAGCGACCTGCGGTGCAAACGCGCAGCTGCATCCGGATTTCGGAACAACATGGCTCGGATCACCGATTGGAATTCCGTACATCGTCGTAAAAGGAAATCAGGCGAAGGTTCCCGTTTCGTTTTACTACGCTGACGAAAGCGATCCTGGTCCGTACCCAATTCCACCCGAAGCGCCGATTGAAGGTGGATCATCATCCGGTGGTGATCGTCATGTTCTCGTTCTGGACTCCGACAACTGGAAACTCTACGAGCTGTACGATGCGCATCCGGGGAATGGTGGGGCTCGATGGACAGCGGGATCCGGAGCTGTATTCGATCTCTCGAGCAATGCACTTCGGCCTGCAGGATGGACGTCAGCAGATGCTGCAGGGTTGCCGATTCTCCCTGGACTTGTTCGCTACGACGAAGTTGTCGAACAACATGCGATCAAGCATGCTCTTCGATTCACGTGTCCGACTACTCGACGTGCATATGTCTCACCTGCTCGACACTTCGCGAGCTCTCGCACAGATCCCGCGCAGCCGCCGATGGGGATGCGAGTTCGTCTCAAGTCGAGCGTGAACATCAGCGCATTCCCACCCAATGTTCAGGTGATTCTCCAGGCGCTCAAGACTTACGGAATGTTCCTCGCTGACAACGGCTCGTCGTTCTTCCTGAGCGGCGCGCACGACATGCGCTGGACCGACGACGAGCTTGGCGCGATGAAACAGCTGCATGGCCGCGACTTTGAGGTCGTGAAGATGGGCCCTCTCGTTACGCAGTAGCCTCTACTTCATCTCCAAAACGAGAACCGTGAACGACCCCGGAATGATCGTAGGTCGCGGTCTCGGGCGATCGGGTGTTGGCGCAGGGGCAGGACCAAACTCAGCGGTCGACATATAGATCTTGTGAGTCTTTGGATCCAACGCCATTGTGCGCGCGCCGCGCTGAGTTGCAACAGTAGCAACGGTGGCGAATGAGCCATCTGCGTTTTCATGCACCACGGAAAGCGAGCCCTCACCATTCGATGTGAATGCGAGCTGATTCGCTGGATCGAATCCCGCCGCATCGACCCCGTTTCCAACTTCGATTGTGGTGATCACCTTCCCCGTCTTCTCATCCATCACGGCCATTGTCTTGTTGCCGCAGCCAATGATCAGTCTTCCCCTCGCTTTGTCGCGAGCCATTCCAGTCGGCTCTTCGCACGGCGCAAGTGCGTAATGTCCCTTCACCTGCAGCGATCGTGTGTCGAGCGCAACGACTTCATTCTTGTCTTCGATGTTTACGTACAACATTCCCGCGCCATCGGGCTGACCGGTCTCAGGCTTGCCGCCAAGGTCAATGCTTCCGACCTGTTCGAGCGTGGACGCGTCGAGCACTGACGCATTCGCGCTCGCACCGTTGAATGTGAAAATCCGATTCGTGACAGAGTCATACGCAATTGCGTCAGGATTCCTTCCAGTGATCCGAACAGTCTTGATTGGCTGAAGCGTCTTGAGATCGAATACGGTGACAGATGAATCGCGACCGTTGCTGGTAAAACCACGATTCAGTTTCTTTGCGAGCGCTACACCATGAACACCGGGAGTATTCGGCAGATCGCCGATGAGTGAGTCGCGATCCATGTCGAACACCATCACATGTGATCCCCGGCTCACGTACAAGCGTCGTGCTTCCGCATCGGCAGTGAGATAATCCCACCCGCCTTCCCCACCAACTTTGAGTGCCTTCACAACCTGGTATTGATGCGGAGTCTGAGCTGCGGCTGTCACGCCAGCGAGCGAGGCCATCATAAGGAGCAAACGAGTTTTCATGCCGGTTTGGATCCTGGACGAGAGGGAAGCTTGAAGTCACGTCCTCGAATTGCGACGAGAAGCGTTGGTACGAAATAAAGCGTGATGGGAGTCGACAGCGCGAGTCCGCCAATCACTGCGAGAGCGAGAGGCTTCTGCAGCTCGCTGCCAGCGCCGAGTCCAAGTGCCAGCGGGAGCAGACCAAACAGTGTGCAGAGTGTGGTCATGAGTATCGGGCGAAGCCTGATTCTCGCCGCTTCCCTGATCGCCGGCTCGAGCGCAAGCCCACCCTCGAGCATCCGGTGACGAGTGAAGTCGAGAAGAATGATTCCGTTCTTCACTATGAGGCCGACGAGAAGAATCATTCCCATCATTGACGACACGTTTAGCGCAGTTCCCGTTATGAGAAGCAAAGCAATAGCTCCGACAAACGACAAAGGCGCAGCAATTAGAACCACCAGCGGTTCCACAAACGACTGGAACTGAATTACCATCACCCCGACCACACTGGCAACTGCAAGGGCAAGCACGAGAAGCAGCGACCGGAATGCCTGCCGCTGGCTTGCATAAAGTCCACCCAGCTCCACGCGCACACCAGCGGGAGGTTTGTGTTTCGCGATTACCGCTTTCACATCCTTCATCACATCGCCGAGAGCGCGGTCCGACACGTCCGACGTCATGGTTATCATCTGCTGCTGATTTTCACGCAATAATTCGCCGCGAGTGTCAGCAGGTGTGAACGTGGCAAGAGAACCGAGAGCTGTCGATGTACCGGACGATGCGACAATTGGCAAAGATGTCAAACGGGTTGCGTCATTGCGAAGGGAATCGGGAGCTCTCACACGGACGGCGATAGATCTATCCTCCAGTCTCACCTCTCCCGCATTCACGCCGAGCAGTGCGCCACTCACCTCGTCGCCGATCTGCTCGGGAGTCAGCCCGATCCGGTTTGCCTCCGGCTCATTGATGTTCATTAGAAGCTCGGCGCTTGGCTCGCTCACGCCGTTATAGAAATCCTCGATGCCGTCGATCTTCGACATGTCCGGCTCAACGGACTCGGCGTACTTCTCGAGAGCCTCGAGGTCCTGGCCGAAAAGTTTTACTTCAACCGGATGTCCCGCACCCGCGAGATCGTTGATCACATCGCTCAGGATTTGAACGAACTCGATCCTCAATCGCGGTACTGCTGCATTGATCTGAACTCGTACATCATCCATTACCTCGAAGATCGATCGCGATCTTTCGCTTCGCGGTTTCAATCGCGCGACGACGTCGCCGGTGTTCTGTCCTGTTGCGAAAAGACCGAGCTCAGCGCCGGTGCGCCGGGATGTGCCGGTGATTTCCGGCGTCTTTGCGAGAATGACTTCAGCGATGTGAATCTCGCGATCAGTCTCGGCCAGTGCCGTTCCGCCCGGGGTGAAGTAGTCCAGCACGAATGCACCTTCATCCATGTCGGGAAGGAATCCGCTTCCCACAAAGCGATGGCCGAGATATCCCAGTAACAGGAGAGCCGCGCCAGTGACGAGAACTCCTTTCACATTAGGAATCACACGCGCCAGCGTGCGCTCGTAAACGTCGGAGAGCTTGTCAATTCTCTCGCCAAAACGCGCGACGATACCTGAGATTCCTTCGGACTTTGCTAGTGTCGATTCGTCAGTGTCCTGCGGCCGCAGATACACTTCGCTCAAAAGCGGAATGATCGTCAGCGCAAGAACGAGCGAGACGAGAACCGCAATTGTGAGCGTGATCGATAAAGCGGCGAAGAATTGGCCGACAACTCCTTCCAGCAGCCTCAGGGGAAGAAAGACAACGACCGTCGTGATTGTGGAGGTTGTAACCGGCCACGCCAGCTCTCGAACCGCTTCGCGAACGGCAGCTTCACGATCAGGTTGAATCCGCAGGTGTCTGACGATGTTCTCAGTTACAACAACTGCATCATCGATGACGAGTCCAATGGCAATCGCCATGGCGCCGAGTG
>JBKPNY010000110.1:0-1286 GCA_046732835.1 Gemmatimonadota bacterium
CGAGACGGCGATCGACGCAGAAGTTATCAAGACGATTGCCAACAAGATTGCGGTCGTGCCTGAACATTTCAACGTCAATCCGAAGATGGTGGGTCAACTGGCGCGGCGCGCAAAGATGGGTTCGGGTGAACTGCCGATTGATTGGGCCTTCGCTGAAGCCATCGCTTTCGGCTCGCTGGTAATCGATGGCAGTCGCGTTCGTTTGAGTGGACAGGATTCGGGCCGCGGCACCTTTAGCCAGCGCCACGCCGTTTTGTATGACACGCAGACAGGTCAGTCATGGACACCGCTATCGGAGCTGCGTTCGGAGTCGAGGCCGGAAGCGCGCTTCGAAGTTTTTGACAGTTCGCTATCCGAAGAGGGTGTCCTGGGTTTCGAGTACGGCTACACGGTCGTCGCGCGCGAAGCTCTGGTGATGTGGGAAGCGCAGTTTGGAGATTTCGTAAACGGCGCGCAAACGATCATCGATCAATACATCGCCGCTTCGGAAGATAAGTGGAGACAAACGTCGCGTTTGACCATGTTGCTGCCACATGGTTACGAGGGCCAGGGACCCGAGCATTCGAGCGCGCGTCTCGAGCGTTTCCTGCAACTCTGTGCAGAAAATAATTTGCAGGTCTGTTATCCGACCACGCCCGCGCAGTATTTTCATTTGCTGCGACGGCAGGTAAGACCGGGCATGGAGCGGCCGCTGATTGTGATTACGCCGAAGAGTTTGCTGCGCTTGCCCGCGGCCGCTTCGGCGGTTGCTGACTTTACGAGCGGCGGTTTCCAGCCCGTGATTGATGACGCTGAAATTGCCAATCCGGAAACAGTTGAGCGCGTGGTGCTGTGCAGCGGCAAGGTCTACTACGATCTCGCCGAGGCCCGCAAGAAACAAGGCGCTGACCGCGTCGCGATTGTGCGGCTCGAACAGTTCTATCCCTTCCCGCAAGCGCGGCTGTTGGAAGTGTTAGCCAGATATCCGCAGGCAAGCGCGCTTGTGTGGGCGCAGGAAGAACCAAAGAACATGGGCGGGTGGACGTTTGTCGAACCACGGCTGCAGAATCTTTCGCCGCGCGGCGAACGGCCTGTCTATGTTGGGCGGGTGGCGTCGGCCAGTCCGGCTACCGGTTCGTATGCAATTCATCAGGCCGAGCAGGCGCAACTCGTGAATGCGGCGTTGAATTTAAGGGCGTAGACAGCGGCTCAAGCCTGCGAAGCAGGCGCAAGCGTAGAGCCTGGGGCGTGAGCCCCAGGTGCGCGGCATCAAAGAATTTTGCGAGCCCATGAAATGGGCGCCAGCC